>NZ_JAOQKC010000049.1:0-3040 GCF_025567165.1 Laedolimicola ammoniilytica | reverse complement strand
TTCTCTGCCTCCGTTTTCTGTGCTTCCAGGGTCTTGAGCTTTTCCTGATATTCCGCAATCTTCTCACGGGTTTTCTCAATTTTCTGGTCGATACGTTCAATTTTGTTTTTTGCCATAACCGTTCACTCCTTTCCACAAAGTCTGTTACCAGTTCATCAGGCCGTAGCCCTTAATACTTTGATAATTCAGGTCATAACTTTTGATCTTGCAGGCATCGCCGGAATTTCCCTCCACCGTATAAACACGGCTGCCATCCGTACCGATCACGATACCCACATGGTCTGCTGTCCCATCCAAATCCCAATCAAAGAAAATTGCATCTCCGGGAGCCAGATTGTTATAGCCTCTTGCACCCCATTGTCCATGAGACTGGAACCACGGAACGCCCTGCCACTCACAGCCTGCAAAGCGCGGTTCACTTTTTCCAGCCTGGTTATAACACCAGGATACAAAGCAGGCGCACCACTCCACGCGGCTGTCAAAGCCATACCAGCTCCAATAAGGATAGCCGCCCACATTGCCGACCTGACGCTTGGCCAGCTCCACCAACTGCGGATTTCCGGGACGGGTTCCATTTACAAACTGTACACCGGTCAAGTCCTCGGAATTGCTCATGTCAGGGGAACCACCGCCAAACAACAGCGGCTTATTGCCCATGGTCTGCCGGTAAACCTGATACATTTCCATCTGCTCCGGGGTCAGTAACTCCGACGCCACAGCGGAAATGGGCTTGCTGGTGAGTTTCACATTCAAAATGTAATACTCATAGGGGACTTCTTCTGAGGTGGTCTCGCCGGTCTCCGGGTCGGTGGAGGTCTCCGTGCGGTAGCGAATCTCCACTTCCTCAGTAAGCGTCAGCTGATACTGTGCTGCAAACACAAGCGCCAGCTCTGCCTGAGCGCTCTGCCGGGTGTAGCCTTGCAAAACGGCAGACAGAAATGCTGCCAGCTCATGAGGGTCATGACCGATCATACCAAGGTCATAGCGATACTCGTCATACCCTGGGTGGCTGCTTTCTATGTTGTCGATTTCCTCCTGCAACTGGGCTTCTCTGGCTGCATAATCTGCCTCCACCGCCAGCATTTCCGGGTCATCCGACGGATAGGTGGTGCCGGAGAGAACGGAACCGATGCTCTGCGCCATCATGGAGCAGGAGGACATGGTATTCATCAGCATACAGGTAATGAGGAACAAAACCCCTGCCATCAGGAAACCCTTCTTGTGGCGCATGACGAATGCCCCTGCCTGCTGTACCTTTTCTTTTACCGTCCTTGCGGCTTTTCCGGTTTTGGATGCAGCCTGGGCGGTATTTCCGGCAGTCTGACCGGCGTGTTTGGCGGCGGCATACTGCTTTTTGATGGCCTGTTTTTGCTGCCAGCGGGAAAGAGGGTTGCTGGCAAACTGGGGATTTTCCTGCAAAGATTTCTGGTACAGAACATTTACATTTGCCTTTTCCAGTTGACGCTCTGCCTGGGCTGCTTTGCGGTACGGCTTCAGCTTGTGGCTGCGATAGCCCTCCCGCACCAGATAAGCGCCGGTCTCCACCGCTTCCTCGGACTTGTGGGCGCTTTCCACGCCCACATTGTCCTGCTCTGTTTCCCGGATCTCTTTGTGGAGCTTGCCTGCGACCAGATGGACGGGAGCTTCCCTGACTCCTTGAGAAACTTTGGAAGGTGGCTTTTTCTTGTCCTCAAAGGTCAGCTTCGAGGTCTTTTTTCCGGTATCCGGGTCAATGACCGTCTGCCTGACCTTTTTCTTTGGGATATTGGCCTGCGCCTTATCTGCTCTGGCCGCAGCTTTCTCCGCTTTACGGATCGGCTTTTCCAGTGCAGGATCAGACCGTTCCTCATCAGTAAAGCGCAGGCGCGGCTCTTTATTCAAACCATTCTCCCAGCATGAGGGAGGACATCATGTAGTGCAGCTCTGCATAAATGGCCATTCCCACAGGATCGTTGAACATACAGCCGGACAGGTAGGCATAAAACTGTGCCACCACATCGGACAGGATCTTCGCCTCTGTTCCTTCCAGACTCAGGCCGCCCATACCTTCTTTAGCACGAATGGCGCTCCAGACCTCTGCCAGACGGAGAAGCCCCACCTGACCGGTCTCATTCAGTTCGGCTGCCTGATCTGCCGCCGTGCGGCACTCACTTACCGCATCGGCCATGACCGTAAGCAACTGGTTGCGCTGGGCATTTACCGCCCTGTCAAAAAACATCAGCGGGTTTTTATTCAAAATGTTGGGGTTCATCATCATTCATCCTCCTTCTTTTTCAGTTCCTGGGGTTTGGTGGTCATAATGCGGTAAAGCTCGGTATTCTTCGGGAAGTGATCCACGAAAGGCAGGATTGTAGAGCCATAAAACAGCAGGCCCTCGCCCTCACCGGAGTGGGTCACATAGCTAAGCTGGTGCGTGGAAATCCCCAGTTGCTTGGCGAGGATCTGACGGTCTCCGCCTGCCTGGTTGAGCATATACACGAAGTCGGAATTTTCAAAGATATTTTCCACCTCGCGGCTGGAAAGCAGATCTTTGACGTTCTGCGTGATTCCGGTGGGGATGCCGCCCCATTTTCTGAATCGCTTCCAAATTTCTACCGTATAAGCAGCGGTCTGTTCCTCCTTCAAAAGCAGGTGCATCTCGTCGATGTAGTAGCGGGTAGACTTGTGAGCGGCACGGTTGATGGTAACGCGGTTCCACACCTGATCCTGTACCACCAGCATACCGATTTTTTTAAGCTGCTTGCCCAGTTCCTTGATGTCGTAGCAGACAATCCGGTTATCAATGTCCACATTGCTCTGATGATTAAACACATTCAACGAACCCGTTACATAGATTTCCAATGCCGTTGCAATGTACTGAGCTTCTTTTTCTTCCTGCTCCCGCAACAGGTTATAAAGGTCCTCCAAAATCGGCATATTCTCCGGCTTCGGGTCATTGAGATATTCGTTGTAAACCAACCGTACACAACGGTCAATAATGGTTTTCTGCACCGGCTGCAAGCCCTCCTTACCGCCCACGATCAGCTCACACAAGCTGAGG
>NZ_JAOQKC010000048.1:0-3241 GCF_025567165.1 Laedolimicola ammoniilytica | reverse complement strand
AAGCACAGATTGACCGGGCAAACGCCGTCAGTCTGGAAGATTTTCTCCGCACACAGGGAGAGACACTTATCAAAAGCGGACGAGAATACCGCTGGAAAGAACATGACAGCCTGACCGTCCGGGGAAACAAGTGGTTTCGACACAGCCAGAGCAAGGGCGGCTATCCCATTGATTTTGTCATGGAGTTTTACGGCAAGTCCTTTCCCGAAGCTGTCCAGCTCCTGACCGGCGAAAGCGGCGAAGGACAGACCGAAGCCACCACAGCACCGCCCACAGCGTTCCACTTGCCCTTGCACAACCGAACAGCCGACAGAGCAATTCAATATCTTTGCGAAAGCCGAGGTCTCAACCCGAAACTGGTTGAGGCTTTTCTTCTTTCCGGGGATATTTACGAGGACGCAAAGCGGCACAATGTTGTCTTTGTTGGCAGAGACCGAAGCGGTACGCCGAGATACGCCCATGTGCGAGGAACGGCAGACCCATTCAGACAGGATATTACCGGGTCTGACAAGTCCTATCCGTTCCGCTATGAGGGAAACGGCAACCAGCTTTTTGTCTTTGAAGCGCCGATTGACCTGTTATCGTTCATCTGCCTTTATCCGCAGGACTGGCAGACAAGGAGCTATCTTGCCCTGGGCGGCGTTTCGGGAAAAGCCCTTGACCGTTTTCTTTCTGAACGCAAGGACACCCAAAAAGTGTTCCTCTGCCTTGACAGCGACACCGCAGGAAGCGAAGCCTGTACCCGACTGGCACAGTCCATTCCCAGCGAGATCGCCGTCATTCGCCTTGTCCCGGCAAGGAAAGACTGGAACGATGTTCTCCGTCAGCAAGGGGACATTCCGAGCCGCAAATTTATAGCGGAAACAATCACGCTGCGAGAGCTGCCCACCGCCCAGCCTGTCCCCATGCTCCGTATGGTAGATGTGGAGCTGACGAGCGTGGATTGGCTATGGTTTCCGTATATCCCCTTTGGAAAGCTGACGATTATACAGGGCAACCCCGGCGAGGGCAAGACCTACTTTGCCATGCGTCTTGCGGCGGCTTGCACCAACCGAAAGCCCTTGCCCGGTATGGAAACCCTTGAGCCTTTCAATATCATCTATCAGACCGCCGAGGACGGTCTGGGCGATACTGTTAAGCCCCGATTGATGGAAGCAGACGCAGACCTCGAAAAAGTGCTTGTCATTGATGACAGGGATACGCCGCTGACCCTTGCCGATGAACGCATAGCAAGGGCAATCCGGGAAAACAACGCAAGGCTGGTTATCATTGACCCGGTACAGGCGTTTCTGGGCGCAGATGTGGACATGAACAGGGCAAACGAGGTGCGCCCGATATTCCGCAGTCTGGGAGACATTGCACAGGCTACCGGGTGCGCTATCGTGCTGATTGGACACCTGAACAAAGCCGCAGGAACGCAAAGCACCTATCGGGGATTAGGGTCTATCGACATTACGGCGGCAGTCCGCAGTCTGCTTTTTATCGGCAAGCTGAAGGACAGCCCCACAACGAGGGTGCTTATCCATGAGAAAAGCTCCCTTGCGCCGCCCGGACAGTCCCTTGCCTTTTCTCTGGGAGACGAGAAAGGCTTTGAATGGATAGGAGCTTATGACATTACCGCTGACGAGCTTCTTGCCGGGACAGACACCGCCAAGACCGAAAGCAAGACCGCACAGGCAGAAGCACTGATACTGGAACTGCTGGCAGATGGAAAGCGTATGCCGAGCGCAGAGCTGGAAAAGGCAGTCAATGAGCGTGGGATTTCCTCACGCACCATGAGAACGGCAAAGAGCCGTATCGGGGACAGACTTGTGACCGAGAAAGACGGCACAGCATGGGTCTGCTATCTCCGAGACTGACAGCAGGAACACGGCAAGCGTGGCAAAGACGGCAAGGTTTTTATAGATACCTTAGTGTTGCTGCCTTGCCTTGTTCCCTCATACCGACACCGCCCGATGATGAACAGTCACCGGGCATTTTTCATTTACAGGAGGATTTTGAATGAACAACAATACCGCAACCAACACCGCCACTTGCCCGACTGTCAGAAAGCAGATTGGCAAGACCACCTATATCGTCCGTGTCCATTTCAGCGAGACCGCCAAAGAGACGATGGAGGACAAAATCAAGCGTATGCTTCGTGAGGAAGTCCGCAAAATGTGACTTCTTTGTGAATTTGATGAAAAAGTCCTTGACTTTTCGTCTCTGGCAAAACAGCGAAGTCGATCCTTATTTCCTGCGGTGCAAGGCTGGCTCCCTTTGACATCCCCCAGCTTAGGGAGGTCATGGCCTATGACGAGCTGGAGCTTGACCGCATCGGGGATCGAAAAACGGCGGTGTTCTTTATCATCTCGGACACTACGCAAACCTATAATTTCCTTGTGGCTCTGGCCTTTTCGCAGATGTTCAATCTGCTGTGCGAGAGGGCCGACAATGTTCACGGAGGCCGCTTGCCCCATCATGTACGGGTGCTGTGGGACGAGGCCGCCAACACAGGGCAGGTTCCCCAGCTTGAAAAAATTGTGGCTGTCATCCGTTCCCGTGAGATCAGCTTGACGCTGTTCTATCAGCAGTTGGCCCAGTGTAAGGCGATTTACGATAAACACGCCGAAACCATTTTGGGAAATATGGACAGCGTGATATTCCTCGGAGGCCGGGAGGCCAGCACCATCAAGGAAATATCCGAGAACTGGCTGGGTAAGGCTACAATCTCCATGCAGACGGACAGCCGCTCCCGTGGCCAGTCGGAAAGCTACAGTCAAAATAACCAGCGGCTGGGCCGGGAGCTGATGACGCCCAGCGAGCTGGCAACCATGCCCGGGGATAAGTGCATTTTACAGCTTCGGGGCCTGCCCCCGTTCTATTCCCCGAAATACGATTTGAAAAAGCACCCGAACTACCGATATACGGCTGAAGCCGACAAAAAGAAAAACGCCTTTGATCTTGACCGGCTCATTAACCGCCGCAGGCGGCCCGGGCCGGACGAGCTGTGTGAGGTGTATGCCGTGGCTGTGCCGGACGATGGGCTCACAAGCGAGGACGAGGACATCCTCAATTATGATGACATCGACGATCCGGACGCCTTTGCATAAATAGGGCTTTGGGACAAAGTGTCCCGAAGTATGTAACCTGCCGCCAGAAATGGCGGCTTCAGACTGTAGACAAAGCTCCTTCCTGTGAGGGAGCTTTTCTTGTGTCATGACTGCAAAAATTATGTACTTACAAGCATATAAGAAGTAGT
>NZ_JAOQKC010000047.1:0-3984 GCF_025567165.1 Laedolimicola ammoniilytica | reverse complement strand
TGCATGGTTTGTTGGCTTCCATGTAGCAGCGGTTTTTGCTGGGATTATTCAGTTGAATTTTTAGCACGACAAACTGGAATTTGTCAAAGAGGATTATTCCAATATTCCACAGTATTTCTATTTACATCATAAAAAGTAATATTACCCGCATTTATAGGCAAGACAATCGCAAAAGGTTTATTGCGGTCAATATCAACCACTTGAATTGTGTTGCCATCATCTATTTCAAGTTGTTGCACCTGCTGTTGATTCATAGAAATAAATGCTCGTTCATTATATCCCTCTACAGTAAACTCCACAATTCCTCTTTGAATCCCCGAAAGAGTTCCACCTCCACGGAAAAAATATCCGAAGGAAAGTCCTGGACGATTGACATAGACGGAAAAAGAATGGTCACTCAAACCCTGAGGGTAAGAAATATATGCAGCCATCGTGCTGGAAACGCTTCCATCGACCGTCCAATCATCCTTAATCTTCTGCGACGAACGAATATCTGCCTCCAGCTTAGATGAAGTCACGCCGATCTCATTGTTCGTATAAAGAAAACAAACAAATAAAATACAAGCAAGAACAACCCCTATCACAATTTTAAGAAATATTTTTTTCACGCTATCAAAACTCCTTGTCAACTTTTGATTTGTCATAATCATTCTACCATACCGTTATGAATAAATCATCTCTTGCAAAATAATTTCTTCTGCCCGGTTGTGAATGTTATTGCAACGCTGCACCCATTCCATTTGATGGGTACGCTTCAATTCCTCGGTCACACCATCGGCAGCCTTCATCTGCTCCATGATGGTGTCTAACCGTTCCTGTGCCTGTTCGTTCAGGTCTGCAAGATATGTCCATAACTCCCCGGTCAGTGTCAATGTGTTCAATCTGGCTGGATGGGCTTCTCTTAAATATTCCCGGTGCATCCGTCCGTACTTTCCGATAGGGCGGTGTTCCTCCGGCAGCTTCAAATCTGGGATATAGTAATCTCCGACAAGGATATAATCAATTCCGTTTTCCGTTATTCTTGGTTTCAATTCGCTCATGTTCCTTACCTCCTGTGGAAGCAGGCTCGTCTGGTACTAACTCAATCACATCGGTAATCTCACAATTCAGCGTTTCGCAGATACGGGCTAATGTATCCATGCTGATGTGCTTTCCCTCTTTGCTCATGTTGGCAATCATATTCGTTGTCATACCGGCGGCAAGCCTTAAATCTTCTTTTCTCATATCACGCTCTAACAGTGTATGCCAGAGTGGTTTATAGCTGATGTGCATATTGTTTTCCTGCCTTTCTATCCATACCACCGGGGCGGCTGCCCCGGCAGGAACTTTTCTCTTATTATAACACCAATCTTGTGTAATCACAATTTATTCTTGTATCCTGCCGCTGATACCGTCTGGATTGTGCTTTTCCTTTCTTTTTGTTCCCTTTAATTAGCCATAAACTGCTTCATGCCCTGGGACTTTGCTTATGTGTGATAAAGAAGTAATAGAAGTGTAAAAAATTTTGCCGTTCCTATCCGGCACTTGCGCAGGGTGTCGGATAGGTCGGGCTTATTCTTCGGGCAAGTCAATCTTGCCGACAAAGCTATAATAAATATCAATGCGCTGGTGGCGTACTTCGTTCTCGTCATACTCACATTCATAGACAACGATTTTCTCCACCATTTCACGCAAGAGGGTGTGTGTCAGTTCCTCGATAGAAAGGTACTTGCGGACAACGTTCATAAACTTTTCAGCGTTTACCGTGGCTTCCTGTGCCTTGTCCAGTTCGCCCTGCAATGCGGCGGCTTTCTCCTTCAGTTCCCGCTGCTCGGCTTCGTAGTCTGCGGACATTTCCATAAAACGCTCGTCATTGATTTTCCCGTTTACATTGTCCTCATACAGACGTTTGATATAGCGGGAAAGTTCTGCAATGCGGCTCTGCACCTGTTCAAGCTGCTTCGTGGCTGCCGCCTGTTTCCGCTTGCCGCCCATTTCATTCTGCTGGATAAGCAGCTTCACGAACCGGGCTTCATGCTTCTGTGCATAGGCGGTCACTTTCCGCAGATTGTCCAGCACACCCGCCGTCAAAAGGTCGGTTCGGATGAAGTGCGCCGTACAGTCGGCGGTGCGCTTCTTATAGCTGCCGCAGATGTAGCAATCCTGCTTTCTCTTGTCGGTCTGATACCGCTGCTGGTACATCACATGACCGCAGTCGGCGCAGAACAGCAAGCCGGAGAACAAGCCCACATCATCGTAGCGGTTGGGGCGTTTGCGCTGCTTGCGTAACTCCTGCACCCGTTCCCATGTCTGCAAGTCGATGATTGGCTCATGGTGGTTCTCGAAAATCGCCTGTTTCTCAATGGGGTTGTCTATGCTGTGCTTCATCTTGTAGGACGGTTTTTCCGTCTTGAAGTTCACAAGACAGCCTGTGTATTCCCGGTTTTCCAACAGATGAACAACGGTATTGGTCGCCCACTTACATTCATAGCCGGGGTGGTAGCGGCGTATGCTGCCTGTGCGCTGGTATTCCAGCGTTCCCGGCGTGGGGATTTCCTGCTCGGTCAGCATACGGGCTATCTTGGTCGGACCGTTCCCGGCAAGGCAAAGCTGGTAAATCTGCTTGACTACCGGGGCGGCTTCCTCGTCAATGATGAAATTTTCGTCCTCGTCCATGAGGTAGCCGTACACGGGCTTGCTGGTAACAGGCTTACCGCTCATGCCTTTTGCTTTCTTAACTGCCTTGATTTTTTTGCTCGTATCTCTCACCATCCATTCGTTGAAAAGATTACGCAGCGGGGTAAAATCGTTGTCGCCCATTGCGCTGTCCACTCCGTCATTGATAGCGATAAAGCGGACGCCTTTCTGCGGGAAAAGCATTTCTGTATACATTCCCACTTGAAGATAATTTCGCCCTAAACGGGACATATCCTTGACGATGACTGTGCCGACTTTCCCGGCTTCAATGTCTGCAAGCATGGCTTGAAATCCGGGTCTTTGGAAGTTCGCACCACTATAACCGTCATCTGTGTACCAGCAGAGATTGGTAAAGCCGTTCTGCTTGGCGTAGGTTTCCAAAATGCGCTTTTGGTTGGATATAGAGTTGCTTTCCCCTTGCAGTTCATCTTCATGGGATAATCTCGGATAAAGGGCGGTAATAAGGTTTTGGGTTGTCTGTCTTAACATGGTTTCCTCCGTTTCCGACAGCCAGCCCCACTATTCCGTACTTCGATTGTACCATACAGCGGGGCGGCTTGTATAGCGGCAAAGTGTAAAAGTGCTTCTTTACCGCCCGTCAAAATGACGTTTTTTTGTGTTAGGGTTATCACGCAGATTCAACTTCATAAATATTTTACTTTTATTTGATAGTCCATTTCATTCTGCTGTGTTATAATGGCAAAAATTGAATTAGCGAGGTAAAAGGCTTATGAAAAAATATATTTCTTTGTTTTTATGTCTGACTTGCATTTTAACTTTAGTTGCGTGTGGGAAAAAAGCTGCTCCCATTCAGTTGCCCCAAACAAGCGACATTACATCTGTTGATGTAACTGTTGGGGAAAACACCACAAATCATTCAGACACAGCTTGGATAAGTGAAATAATTTCTGACATTTCCAGTTCTGAACCAACCAGTAAGCAAAGTGTTCAAGATTTTCCGCAGACTGAAAGTTATATCAAGATTGATTTTCAGTTTGAAACAGGAACAAGTACCATTTTTGCCTATGAGGAAAACGGAAAACACTATATCGAACAGCCTTATCAGGGAATTTATAAAATTGACAGTCAGCTGTACGAACGGCTGCAAGAAACAAACTAAAATTTAACTTATCCATTCAGCGGTCATGTTTCCGGGCATGACCGCTTTTCCATGCCCTCATTTTGTAGCAGCTTCCGCTTCCAGCACCTTAGCCATTTTGTCGGCGGCGGTTTCCTTTGCGCCCTGCTTGAAAAAGCCGGACACGACAAGAACAGAGTTCCCTATACGGATTTCCGTCACGCAATCGG
>NZ_JAOQKC010000046.1:0-4079 GCF_025567165.1 Laedolimicola ammoniilytica | reverse complement strand
TATTATTGATCAAGTACACACTTTTTGAACCCAAAACAAGAAAAACGCTTCTGGAGTGCTGACCAAAAGCGTTTTGTCTACAGTCTGCTGCCGCCAGAAATGGCGGCTTTTTTCATGGCCGGGAATACCCCCGGAGAAAAGGAGGCTCTATGCAGTTTTTCACTTCCGCTATTGATACTTTGCAGACTCTTGTTGTAGCCCTCGGCGCTGGACTTGGCGTGTGGGGCGTTGTCAATCTGCTGGAGGGCTACGGATCGGACAACCCAGGTTCCAATGCTCATGTGCGATAAAGTAACACACAAGAAATTGATAGACAGCAACTTGCTATTCCGTAAAATTAGTAGAAATTTATTGTCGAAAATGATACAATATAACAGCAAAAAGATATTTTTTTGAGGAGGAACCATCATTGAATCAAACACAATATAATTTTTCGACATCGAAAACACTTGTAAATATCCTTGTTTACTTTCTGTTATTTTTGGCAGGAGATTTATTTAGCAGTATTTCTTTTGATTTGCTTTTTTCGTTTGTGGAACTTCCGAGCAATGCACTATATGTAATTCTAAGAATGTTGGGGGCTTTATTACTAACCGCTTTCCTTTTTTGGCTTTATACAACAAAAGGACTCCACTTGAAAATGAAAGATTTTGGTATTACACCGAACATAAAAAAATGGGGTGTTCTAATATCTGTTTTTCTTCCAGTATTCGTTACAGCTATTTTTGCAATGATTGGTAAATTTGAAGTCAACTCTTTTTCGGCGGGTGAAATATGTTTAATTATAATAGCTTCCATGCTTATAGCACTAAAGTCGGGAATAACAGAGGAAATGTTGTTTCGTGGGTATATTATGAAATTATTGGAGAGTAGATGGAATAAATATATAGCAATTTTAATTCCATCGTTTCTTTTCAGTTTAGTACACATTCCCTCAATGGAAACCTTTACTGTTAGCGGTGTTCTGCTTTTAATCATTAGCGGTACAGTAGTAGGAATCATGTTTTCTCTTGTTTCCTACAAAGGAAAATCCATAAGTAATAGTGCCTTATTACACGCCGCATGGAACTTTATTATGATAACAGATATTCTCCATATTACGACAGCGCAAGGAACTTATGGAAGTCCGATTTTTTCGATAATAATATCTTCAGATAATGTTTTCCTTACAGGAGCAGGGTTTGGAATAGAAGCATCTATAATCGCAATTATTGGATATATTCTTGTTTGTGGGTTTGTGCTGATTCCGAAGAAAAAGTAAAGACTATTCAATTCAATAATTGATAGCAAATCCAGCCGAGCCAGTCAACGGCAAGTAAATGGGCTTCGCCCACCGTTGACAGCCCCGCCTGTCTTTGCAAATGTGCAGTCAAGAGGACGATAGCCCAAAGTGCTACCGCCCTCTTTTATTTACAACTGAATAACCGCCGCCCCGCAGCGGCACACGAAGCAGTAAATCCGAAAAAGATTTGCTGCTTTTTTTGAGCCCATTTTTGGCAAATTTCCAAAAGTTCCGTATTAGACAGTGAAGCCCCAAAAGGCTGCCATTTTTTCATACAGCGGGCAAAACGCAGCTTCCGAAACGCCTTATTGTCGGGAAAGACCGAGCCGCCGAAAAAGTCCTTGCCGGAAAGTCCGTCCATTCTGCTCTTTTATGGTTTGTAGGGAGTAAGGGGGAGAATGCCAGCCCGCCGCCTTTTATGAAAAAAGCTGGTTATAGATTTCCCGAAAAAGTGGCAGTAGCAAGTGAGGGCAATCCAACAGCTCTTTATGAAAAAAGCTGGTTGCGATTTCTCAAAAAAGTGGCAGTAGCAAGTGAACGGCAGTCCGGCAGTTTCTTAGAGCAAGATTCTACCGCAGTACCAAATTTCGCTTATCGCTCATTTTGTCCTTGCGGGAATCTTGTTGGGGAGTGCCTTCCCCAAACCCTGCTTATGCGGCTTACGCCGCTTGAAAAATTCCCGCAAATTCTTTTCGGATTATTTCAAAAACAGTTCCGCTACACACCCCGTTTTTCTCCTATTAGTGAGAGGACACCACGCACAGAAAGGAGGTCAACCACCTATGAAACGATATAACATGCCCCACCGCAGCAGGGTAGTCAAGACCCGGCTGACCGATGAAGAATACGCCGACTTTACCGCCCGGCTTGCCCCTTATGGTATGAGCCAGTCCGAATTTATCCGGCAAGCCATTACACGGGCAACCATACGCCCCATTGTTACCGTTTCCCCGGTCAATGATGAATTGCTTGCCGCTGTCGGGAAGCTGACCGCCGAATACGGCAGGATCGGCGGCAACCTCAATCAGATTGCCCGGTATCTGAACGAATACGGCGTACCGTATAACGCCCTGTCCGGCGAAGTCCGAGCCGCCATTTCCGACCTTGCAGCCTTGAAGTTTGAAGTCTTGCAGAAAGTGGGTGAAGCTGTTGGCAACATTCAAACATATCAGCTCTAAAAATGCCGACTACGGAGCAGCGGAAGCCTACCTCACTTTTGAGCATGACGAGTTTACCATGAAACCCACCCTTGATGAAAACGGGCGGCTTGTTCCCCGTGAGGGCTACCGCCTTGCCACGCTGAACTGCGGCGAAGAAGATTTTGCTGTTGCCTGTCTGCGCTCCAATCTCCGCTATGGCAAGAACCAAAAACGGGAAGATGTGAAATCCCACCACTATATCATCAGCTTTGACCCACGGGACGGAACGGACAACGGTCTGACCGTTGATAAGGCGCAGTCGCTGGGCGAGGAATTTTGCAACGAGCATTTCCCCGGACACCAAGCCATTGTCTGCACCCACCCGGACGGGCACAATCACTCTGGCAACATTCATGTGCATATCGTCATAAACAGCTTGCGGATTGAAGCCGTCCCGCTTCTGCCCTACATGGACAGACCAGCGGACACGAAGGACGGCTGCAAGCACCGCTGCACAGACGCAGCTATGGAATATTTCAAGTCCGAAGTCATGGAGATGTGCCACCGGGAAAATCTGTATCAGATTGACCTTTTGCATGGCAGCAAGAACCGAGTGACCGAGCGTGAATACTGGGCGCAGAAGAAAGGGCAGCTTGCCCTTGATAAAGAGAACGCCGCCAGAGAAGCCACCGGACAGCCGACCAAGCCCACCAAGTTTGAAACGGACAAGGCGAAGCTGCGCCGGACGATACGGCAGGCACTTTCCCAAGCTGGCAGCTTTGACGAGTTTGCTTCCCTGCTTTTGCGGGAGGGCGTAACTGTCAAGGAGAGCCGGGGGCGGCTTTCCTACCTCACGCCGGACAGGACAAAGCCTATCACAGCCCGGAAGCTGGGGGACGATTTTGACAAGGCTGCTGTCCTTGCCCTGCTCACGCAGAACGCCCACAGAGCCGCCGAACAGACCACAGCCATACCCGAATACCCCCACACCCAAAAGGAACGCTTGCGAGAGGAAAAAACCGCAAAAACCGCCCCGGCAGACAACACCTTGCAGCGCATGGTTGACCGGGAAGCCAAGCGAGCTGAGGGCAAGGGCGTGGGCTATGACCGTTGGGCTTCCCTGCACAACCTCAAACAGATGGCGGCTACCCACAACTTCCTCATGGAGAACGAACTGCTTGACCTTGACAAGCTGGACGCAGCCGTGGAGAGCAGCCGGAAAGCTCTTTCCGAAGCAAGGGAAAGTCTGCGGGGCATTGAGCAGAGCATTTCCGACAAGAAAAGTCTGCGAAAGGTTGTCAACGATTACCGCCGCACCCGCCCCACCATTGACGCTCATAAAAAGCTGTCCGGCAGAAAAGCGGAGAACTACCGCCAGTCCCACGAAGCGGAATTTATCATCTATGAAGCTGCCCTGCGCCAGCTAAAGGTGCTTGCACCGGGAAAGAAGCTGCCCGCCACTTCCAAGCTGAATACGGAGATTGAAGCCCTCATTTCCGAGAAAAACGCAGCTTACAACACCTACCGCACCGCAAAAGCCGAGTATGAGCAGCTTGCCACCGCCAAACGGAACGCAGAGCAGATACTACACGGCACACCGAGCCGTCAGAAAAAGCACGAACAGGAGCGTTAAAAACCGACCCGAAATGATACCGAAA
>NZ_JAOQKC010000045.1:0-4123 GCF_025567165.1 Laedolimicola ammoniilytica | reverse complement strand
TGCCCTTCTTTATGCTGGCTATGTACGAAAAGCATGGACAGCCCCTGGAAAAGATCGTGGGCAACATTCTCAAAGTAGCTGTAATCCGTCCAAAGCAGCGACCCTACCAGACCAATAACTTTTATGCCGTATTAAAGCGGCAGGAAATGCTCGATAAGGAGGTGTATGACATTGTTCACCGCAATAAAAAAATGGCTGCATCGGATGTTCGGAAAAACCGAGGAAAAAACTGTGCAGCCGGTAAAGACAAAGAAAAAGCTGTCCCGCGCCGATAAGAAGCAGATCGAAGCGGCTATTGCCCGCGCTAACCGCACGGACAAAAAAGGAAAATCTGCGCAGGACAGTATCCCTTATGAACGGATGTGGCCGGACGGAATCTGCCGCGTATCGGACAGCCACTACACAAAGACCATCCAGTTTCAGGACATCAACTATCAGCTCTCCCAAAACGAAGATAAGACGGCAATCTTTGAGGGGTGGTGTGATTTCCTCAATTATTTTGACAGCTCGATTCATTTCCAGCTGTCTTTTTTGAACCTTGCGGCATCGGAGGAGACCTTTGCTAACTCCATTTCCATCCCGCCCCAGAGGGACGCCTTTGACAGTATCCGCGAAGAATATACCACAATGCTGCAAAATCAGCTGGCCAGAGGTAACAACGGTCTCATCAAGACCAAATACCTGACCTTTGGTATCGACGCGGACAGCATCAAAGTCGCCAAGCCCCGTCTGGAGCGTATTGAGACCGATATACTTAATAACTTCAAGCGTCTTGGTGTAGCTGCCAGAACGCTGGACGGTAAAGAAAGGCTTTTTCAGCTTCATGCGGTATTCCACATGGATGAACAACTCCCGTTTCAGTTTGAATGGGACTGGCTGGCTCCTTCCGGTCTGTCCACAAAGGATTTTATTGCACCAAGCTCCTTTGAGTTCCGCACCGGCAAGCAGTTCCGTATGGGTAAGAAATACGGGACTGTTTCTTTTTTGCAGATTCTCGCACCGGAGCTGAATGACCGTTTGCTGGCTGATTTTCTGGATATGGAAAGCTCGCTTATTGTGAGTATGCACATTCAGTCGGTGGATCAGGTGAAAGCCATCAAAACGGTAAAGCGGAAGATTACCGACCTGGACCGTAGCAAGATCGAGGAACAGAAAAAAGCAGTCCGTGCCGGATACGACATGGACATCATTCCATCTGACCTTGCTACCTACGGCAGTGAAGCGAAAAAACTCTTGCAGGATTTGCAGAGCCGCAACGAGAGAATGTTCCTTTTGACCTTTCTGGTGCTGAACACAGCGGACAATCCCCGTCAGCTTGGCAACAACATCTTTCAGGCAGGCTCTATTGCCCAGAAGTATAACTGTCAGCTGACCAGGCTGGACTTCCAGCAGGAAGAAGGGCTGATGAGCTGTTTGCCTCTGGGTCTCAATCAGATTGAGATTCAGCGAGGACTGACCACCAGTTCCACAGCTATCTTTGTGCCCTTTACTACGCAGGAACTGTTCCAGAACGGGAAAGAAGCTCTGTACTACGGCATCAATGCTCTGTCCAACAACCTCATCATGGTGGACAGAAAGCTGCTGAAAAACCCCAACGGCCTGATTCTGGGTACGCCGGGTTCCGGTAAGTCCTTCAGCGCAAAACGAGAAATTGCCAACTGCTTTTTGCTTACCAGCGATGATGTCATTATCTGTGACCCGGAAGCGGAGTACGCACCTCTTGTTGAGCGTCTGCATGGGCAGGTCATCAAGATCTCACCTACTTCAACCAACTATATCAATCCGATGGATCTGAATCTGGACTATTCGGATGATGAAAGCCCGCTGTCACTCAAGTCTGACTTTATCCTCAGCTTGTGTGAGCTGATCGTGGGCGGTAAGGAGGGCTTGCAGCCGGTGCAGAAAACCATTATTGACCGTTGTGTACGGCTGGTTTACAACGAATATCTCAATGACCCAAAGCCAGAGAATATGCCGATTTTGGAGGACCTTTATAACCTGTTGCGGGAGCAGGAAGAAAAAGAAGCTCAGTACATTGCAACGGCATTGGAAATCTATGTAACGGGTTCGTTGAATGTGTTTAATCATCAGAGCAATGTGGACATTGATAACCGGATTGTCTGCTACGACATCAAGGAACTGGGCAAGCAGCTTAAAAAAATCGGTATGCTGGTGGTACAGGATCAGGTGTGGAACCGCGTTACCATCAACCGTGCCGCCCACAAGTCCACCCGTTACTACATCGACGAGATGCACCTGCTTTTGAAGGAGGAGCAGACCGCCGCCTATACGGTGGAAATCTGGAAGCGATTCAGAAAATGGGGCGGTATTCCGACAGGTATCACCCAGAATGTCAAAGACCTTTTGAGCAGCCGCGAGGTAGAGAACATCTTTGAAAACTCGGACTTCGTGTATATGCTTAACCAGGCAGGCGGAGACCGCCAGATTTTGGCGAAGCAACTGGGGATTTCCACGCACCAGCTTAGCTATGTGACCCACTCCGGTGAGGGCGAGGGCCTGCTGTTCTATGGTTCCACGATCCTGCCGTTTGTGGATCACTTCCCGAAGAACACCGAACTTTACCGCATTATGACTACCAAACCCCAGGAACTGAAAAAGAAGGAGGATGAATGATGATGAACCCCAACATTTTGAATAAAAATCCGCTGATGTTTTTTGACAGGGCGGTAAATGCCCAGCGCAGCCAGCTGCTTACAGTCATGGCCGATGCGGTAAGTGAGTGCCGCACGGCGGCAGATCAGGCAGCCGAACTGAATGAGACCGGTCAGGTGGGGCTACTCCGTCTGGCAGAGGTCTGGAGCACCATCCGTGCCAAGGAAGGTATGGGTGGTCTGGTTCTGGAAGGAACCGAAGCGAAGATCCTGTCCGATGTGGTGGCACAGTTTTATGCCTACCTGTCCGGCTGTATGTTCAACGATCCGGTGGGAATGGCCATTTATGCAGAGCTGCACTACATGATGTCCTCCCTCATGCTGGGAGAATGGTTTGAATAAGGAACCGCGTCTGCGCTTTACTGATGAGGAACGGTCTGACCCTGCACTGGAAAAGCCGATCTGTAAAGCGGAGAAAGCTGCGGCCAGAGCAGATAAGGCGCAGGCCAATATCCCAAAGAAAAAGGTCAGGCAGACGGTCATTGGCCCAGATACCGGGAAAAAGACCTCGAAGCTGACCTTTGAGGACAAGAAAAAGCCACCTTCCAAAGTTTCTCAAGGAGTCAGGCAAGCTCCCGTCCATCTGGTTGCGGGCAAGCTCCACAAAGAGATCCGGGAAACAGAGCAGGACAATGTGGGTGTGGAAAGCGCCCACAAGTCCGAGGAGGCGGTGGAGACCGGCGCTTATCTGGTGCGGGAGGGCTATCGCAGCCACAAGCTGAAGCCGTACCGCAAAGCAGCACAGGCAGAGCGCCAACTGGAAAAGGCAAATGTAAATGTTCTGTACCAGAAATCTTTGCAGGAAAATCCCCAGTTTGCCAGCAATCCGCTTTCCCGCTGGCAGCAAAAGCAGGCCATCAAAAGGCAGTATGCCGCCGCCAAACACGCCGGTCAGACTGCCGGAAATACCGCCCAGGCTGCATCCAAAACCGGAAAAGCCGCAAGGACGGTAAAAGAAAAGGCACAGCAGGCAGGGGCGTTCGTCATGCGCCACAAGAAGGGTTTCCTGATGGCAGGGGTTTTATTCCTCATTACCTGTATGCTGATGAATACCATGTCCTCCTGCTCCATGATGGCGCAGAGCATCGGTTCCGTTCTCTCCGGCACTACTTATCCGTCGGATGACCCGGAAATGCTGGCAGTGGAGGCAGATTATGCAGCCAGAGAAGTCCAGTTGCAGGAGGAAATCGACAACATTGAAAGCAGCCACCCAGGGTATGACGAGTATCGCTATGACCTTGGTATGATCGGCCATGACCCTCATGAGCTGGCAGCATTTCTGTCTGCCGTCTTGCAAGGTTACACCCAGCAGAGCGCTCAGGCAGAGCTGGCGCGTGTGTTTGCAGCACAGTATCAGCTGACGCTTACCGAGGAAGTGGAGATTCGCTACCGCACGGAGACCTCCACCGACCCGGAGACCGGCGAGACCACCTCAGAAGAAGTCCCCTATG
>NZ_JAOQKC010000044.1:0-4475 GCF_025567165.1 Laedolimicola ammoniilytica | reverse complement strand
GTAAATTAAATAATTTTCTATACTTCAAAGTGCTTGAAAGTATAGTGTTTATGCGGATAATCGCAAATTAGATATAAAATTTATAATAAATAATATAGACGAGAAACGAACTACAGAGCAAATAATCCTTTCATGTTTAGATAGTAGCGAATATGAACGGAGAGAAGGGTATTTGTGGAGTGATGAAGGTGAAAAGGTGCAATACACTATTCGAAATAAGAAAAATTCACAAAGATACTATTTAGAAATTATATCTAAACTTAGGGTCAATAGAGGAACGGAAGTACTATTGCATTTAGATAAGTGTTTGCTAGAGTCAACAGAACAGAGGTACATAAATATCGTTCGAGTATATGATGGCGTATCTGCAGCATTTTGTGAAAAGTTGTATCCTAAATATGGGGCATTTGAAAGACAATTAAGACAATTGATTCTTTTGGTATTGACAAAAGCATTTGGAATTAATTGGAGAAATGAAACAATTCCAACAGAAAAATTAAATGATATGAAAAGGACAGCGAAAGGGGCATTGTCATTGAGTGAAACTTTGGAGCAGTTAGATTTAGCTGCAATGGAAAGTTACTTGTTTGATAAACGAGAGGTGAATTATCAGACATTTTTTAATGAAAAGTTAGATGCCGAAGTTCTTAAGAGAAAGGAAAAGGATGAACTATGTAATTTGATAGAAGAAATGAGGCCGCGTAGTTTATGGGAAAGAAATTTTGGGATGGTTGGAAAACAGGAAACATGGGAAAAGCAGATTTTGGAAATACATCAGTGTAGAAACAAAGTGGCGCATTCGAAAAAAGTTAGTAAAAAGGAATATGATGATATAAATAAAAAAATGAATAAATTGAATAAGGACTTGAGAATAGCAATTTCTGAACTTGAATGCAAAGACTTTGAAAATGTAGAAGCTGTGGATATTTTGAGTAGTTTTGCATTAACTGTAGGAAAACGAATGAGAGAAGCTATACTAGAAAATTACGATTGGACGAAAATGATAGAAAATATTAATAAAATGGTTCAGCATATGGTTGTTTCAATAAAAGAGAGCTATATTTCTAGTTTTGCTGAAGCAGCACAAAAAAATGCTGAAACAATAAAGGAAATAGGAAAAAGCATAAATTATATTAGTACGTCAAATTATATGAAAATAGCGGCTGCGTTTGAGTCTGCAGAAGAATTGAATGAGGAAGCAAAACAATTTTCAAAAAGTGCCGAAAATTTTTAAAGATAGTAAATTATTAAGAGCGATTTTGTTGCCACCGTTACATTAGTACAGGGATATAGTGCAACGGTGGCATAGGCAACGTTGAAAAGAATGTGTAGTGCATGAAAAGAGTTCAAGGAGAGCTTTTTTCATGTAGAGATAATTTATTCTGTAGTATCATATTCTATAGATGAACAGGATAATGTACTATCCCAGATGGATTCTTCAATAGCTTGTATACATTCATCAGTATGTTTAATAATATCCTGCCCCCAGAAATGGAAAACCGTGTAACCTAAGAATAAAAGCTTTTTGTCATTTTCATAATCCCGGTGGCGGTTCCGCTCAATTTTCTTAATCCAGAAATCTGGATTTTTGCCTTTTTCAAGACGAAGTTTTAAAATTTCCCAGTCTTTACCATGGAAGAATTCACTGTCACAGAATATGGCGATTTTATATTTGGTGAGGACTATGTCAGGAGAACCGGGGAGAACTTTGTAATTTTTACGGTAATGATATCCTTTGTGCCATAAAGCCTTACGCAGCTGAACTTCGATAGAAGTATCATGGCTATGGATTTTGCTCATATTTTTTGAAACTGTGGCAGCGTCTCTGGGCATATAGAACACACCTCTACTTCGAATTATATAATTTATCTTAACAAAAAATATAGAGAGTGGCAATAGTGGATAAGATGTATAAAAGAGAAGATCTAACGATATGGTGAGAAAGTGCTTGTTGCTAATTTATAGATATGGTAGAATATAAACAGTATTATTTCAACTTGGAGGGACAAAAATGTCAATTTGTTATGATAAATTATGGAAATTATTGATTGATAAGAGGATGAATCGTACAGAACTAAAAGAAGCGTCAGGTATCAGTTTTAATGTGTTAGCAAGATTAGGGAAAAATGAGCCAGTGTCATTTGAAACAATAGAAAAGATTTGTTTTACTTTGAATTGTAAAATTGAAGATGTGGTGGAAATACAAAATGATGCAAAGATTGAAGTAAAAAAGAACGACTATACAACCATAGAATTATTTGCAGGAGCAGGTGGTTTGGCATTAGGAATAGAAAAAGCGGGATTTAAAACTTTAGGTTTAATTGAGTTTGATAAAGATGCAGCGGATTCACTAAAGGCAAATCGCCCAGAGTGGAATGTTATCAACGATGACATAGCTAATATCTCTGGATTAGATTTGGAAGAATATTTTGGAATAAAAAAAGGTGAACTGGATCTATTATCCGGCGGCGCACCTTGTCAGGCCTTTTCTTATGCAGGAAAAAGATTGGGGTTAGAGGATGCAAGAGGAACACTTTTTTATCATTATGCGACGTTTTTGGAAAAATTGCAGCCGAAGATGTTTTTATTTGAGAATGTTAGAGGATTATTAACGCATGATAAAGGAAGAACATATGCAACTATAAAAAATATTTTTGAAGAAGCTGGTTATACAATTCAGAAAAAGGTAATGAATGCATGGGATTTTGGCGTTCCGCAAAAGAGAGAGAGGCTAATTACAATCGGAATACGGAATGATCTCTTAGATAAGATTTCATATTCTTTCCCGAAAGAGCATGAATACAAGCCGGTTTTAAGGGATGTGTTATTGGATTGTCCGGAAGGCCCAGGAATTCCTTACGGGGAGAATAAGAGAAAAATATTTGAATTGGTACCAGCAGGAGGATATTGGAGAGATATTGATCCGGAAATTGCGAAAGCGTATATGAAGAGTTGTTGGGACATGGAAGGTGGCAGGACAGGAATACTTCGTAGAATGAGCCTGGATGAACCATCGTTGACAGTATTAACTTCACCGTCTCAAAAACAGACAGAGAGGTGCCATCCGTTAGAGGCGAGGCCGTTTACTGTACGCGAAAATGCTAGATGTCAGACATTCCCAGACGACTGGCAATTTTGTGGAAGTGTGCAGTCACAATATAAGCAGGTTGGAAATGCAGTTCCGGTAAATTTGGCATATGATATTGCGGTGGAAATACGCAAAGCGTTAGAGGGGGTAAAATAATGGATTGGAATTTAAATTTTATATCTGAAGAAGATTTTAAAAAGCATGTACGTGCAACCATTATGAAATATGGTGAGAAACTGGAATCGTATGATTTGAGGAGGTTCAACAGCAATTTAATCGATCCGATTAAATTGATTTTTGATAAATCTGTATATTGTACAAGTTGGGAAGAAATTGTAAATAACGAAATTTTCAGACAAAGAGATAAGTCGAATAATAATGATATAGGATATTTTCATCAGAACATCTTTTCATACTTTAATGGGTGTGAGGTACCGCAGGCCGGATGGGATGTAATATATAAAAATCCGAATGGAATACAAATGCCAGATGGAGATATTGTACATACTTTATATGTAGAGATGAAAAATAAGCATAACACAATGAATTCAGCATCTTCAGCAAAAACATATATAAAAATGCAGGGTCAGATCTTGGAAGATGATGATTGTGCATGCTTGCTTGTTGAGGCTATTGCGAAAAAATCTCAAAATATCAAGTGGACAACGAAGGTCGATGGTAAAAATGTGCAGCATAGATTGATTCGCCGTGTTAGTATGGATCAGTTCTATGCGATTCTCACAGGGGAAGAAAACGCATTTTATAAGATGTGTATGGTACTGCCTCAGACAATCAAAGAGGTTGTAAATGAAGAGAGTGGTGTGAAGGTGCCTCATGATACCGTTATTGAAGATTTAAGGAAAGTTGCAGTGTTGTATTGCGAAAAGGATGATGAATTGGCAATGGCGATGGCTGTGTATATGTTAGGATTTAGCACATATATGGGCTTTAATGATACAGTGCAACCAGAATTGGGAACAGGTAAAGATGAAATGCTTAAACGTATTTATGAATATGTGGAAAGAGCACCGATTAACCGATAGGATATAGAATGACATGTAGGGAAGGATTATGTTTTATACAATATATGATGCTATTATTTTTCAAATGGAGAAAAAGGGGATAAAAGAGGATGAGGTAAAAAGGATATTAAGAGAAAATGGGGTAAAGGCTGAGGAATTGTTGATGCTAAAGAATGATTGCACTGCACTTTTATCAGAAGAAAAATTAAATAAATTATATAAAAAATTTGGAATATCAAAACTTGAGATAGAATTACTAATGGGAAATATTTCACGAGAGAGGGTGCGGACATTTTCTTGGACTATCTAAGTGACCAATCCAAGTCTATGTCTGTACTCTATAGGACTCAAATATCCTAATGATT
>NZ_JAOQKC010000043.1:0-4846 GCF_025567165.1 Laedolimicola ammoniilytica | reverse complement strand
CCCGCCGATTGCGTGACGGAAATCCGTATAGGGAACTCTGTTCTTGTCGTGTCCGGCTTTTTCAAGCAGGGCGCAAAGGAAACCGCAGCCGACAAAATGGCTAAGGTGCTGGAAGCGGAAGCTGCTACACAAAAATCGGCAATATGACGGGCGGTAAAGAAGCATTTTTCACATTTTGCCGCTATACACGCCGCCCCGCCATGTGGTACAATCGAAGTACGGAATAGTGGGGCTGGCTGTCAGAAACGGAGGAAACCATGTTAAGACAGACAACCCAAAACCTTATTACCGCCCTTTATCCGAGATTATCCCATGAAGATGAATTGCAGGGGGAGAGCAACTCTATATCCAACCAAAAGCGCATTTTAGAAACCTACGCCAAGCAGAACGGCTTTACCAATCTCTGCTGGTACACGGACGATGGTTATAGTGGTGCGAACTTCCAAAGACCCGGGTTTCAAGCCATGCTTGCAGACATTGAAGCCGGAAAAGTCGGCACAGTCATAGTCAAGGATATGTCACGTTTAGGGCGAAATTATCTCCAAGTGGGAATGTACACAGAAATGCTTTTCCCACAGAAAGGCGTCCGCTTTATCGCTATCAATGACGGAGTGGACAGCGCAATGGGCGACAACGATTTTACCCCGCTGCGTAATCTTTTCAACGAATGGATGGTGAGAGATACGAGCAAAAAAATCAAGGCAGTTAAGAAAGCAAAAGGTCTAAGCGGAAAGCCTGTTACCAGCAAGCCCGTGTACGGCTACCTCATGGACGATGACGAGAATTTCATCATTGACGAGGAAGCCGCCCCGGTAGTCAAGCAGATTTACCAGCTTTGCCTTGCCGGAAACGGGCCTACCAAGATAGCCCGTATGCTGACCGAGCAGCAAATCCCCACGCCGGGGACGCTGGAATACCAGCGCACAGGCAGCACACGCCGCTACCACCCCGGCTATGAATGTAAGTGGGCGACCAATACTGTTGTTCATCTTCTGGAAAACCGGGAGTACACAGGCTGTCTTGTGAACTTCAAGACGGAAAAACCGTCCTACAAGATGAAGCACAGCATAGACAATCCCATTGAGAAACAGGCGATTTTCGAGAACCACCATGAGCCAATCATCGACTTGCAGACATGGGAACGGGTGCAGGAGTTACGCAAGCAGCGCAAACGCCCCAACCGCTACGATGATGTGGGCTTGTTCTCCGGCTTGCTGTTCTGCGCCGACTGCGGTCATGTGATGTACCAGCAGCGGTATCAGACCGACAAGAGAAAGCAGGATTGCTACATCTGCGGCAGCTATAAGAAGCGCACCGCCGACTGTACGGCGCACTTCATTCGCACCGACCTTTTGACGGCGGGTGTGCTGGACAATCTGCGGAAAGTGACCGCCTATGCACAGAAGCACGAAGCCCGGTTCGTGAAGCTGCTTATCCAGCAGAATGAAATGGGCGGCAAGCGGAAGCTGGCGGCGGCAGCCAAGCAGCTTGAACAGGTGCAGAGCCGCATTGCAGAACTTTCCCGCTACATCAAGCGTCTGTATGAGGACAATGTAAACGGGAAAATCAGTGATGAGCGTTTCATGGAAATGTCCGCAGACTACGAAGCCGAGCAGCGGGAACTGAAAGACAGAGCCGCCGCTTTGCAGGGCGAGCTGGACAAGGCACAGGAAGCCACGGTAAACGCTGAAAAGTTTATGAGCGTTGTCCGCAAGTACCTTTCTATCGAAGAACTGACACACACTCTTTTGCGTGAAATGGTGGAGAAAATCGTTGTTTATGAATGTGAGTATGACGAGAACGAAGTACGCCGCCAGCGCATTGATATTTATTACAGCTTTGTAGGCAAGATTGACTTGCCCGAAGAATAAAGCCCGACCTATCCGACACCCTGCGCAAGTGCCGGATAGGAACGGCAAAATTTTTTACACTTCTATTACTTCTTTATCACACATAAGCAAAGTCCCAGGGCATGAAGCAGTTTATGGCTAATTAAAGGGAACAAAAAGAAAGGAAAAGCACAATCCAGACGGTATCAGCGGCAGGCTACAAGAATAAATTGTGATTACACAAGATTGGTGCTATAATAAGAGAAAAGTTCCTGCCGGGGCAGCCGCCCCGGTGGTATGGATAGAAAGGCAGGAAAACAATATGCACATCAGCTATAAACCACTCTGGCACACACTGTTAGAGCGTGATATGAGAAAAGAGGATTTAAGGCTTGCCGCTGGTATGACAACAAATATGATTGCCAACATGAGCAAAGAGGGAAAGCACATCAGCATGGATACATTAGCCCGTATCTGCGAAACGCTGAATTGTGAGATTACCGATGTGATTGAGTTAGTACCAGACGAGCCTGCTTCCACAGGAGGTAAGGAACATGAGCGAATTGAAACCAAGAATAACAGAAAACGGAATTGATTATATCCTTGTCGGAGATTATTACATCCCGGACTTGAAACTGCCGGAGGAACACCGCCCTATCGGAAAGTACGGACGGATGCACCGGGAATATTTAAGGGAAGTCCACCCAGCCAGATTGAATACATTGATACTGACCGGGGAATTGTGGACATATCTTGCAGACCTGAACGAACAGGCACAGGAACGGTTAGACACCATCATGGAGCAGATGAAAACTGCCGAGGGCGTAACCGAGGAATTGAAGCGTACCCACCAAATGGAATGGGTGCAGCGTTGCAATAACATTCATAACCGGGCAGAAGAAATTGTTTTGCATGAGATGATTTATTCATAACGGGAGCAATTAAATCGGAGGTATATAAGATGATTGAAATTGTATTTGGTGAAAGTGCCTGTGGAAGTTTGAAAATTGCCCAAACTTACGGCAAGGGAAAGTATAGAGGAAGTGCTGTTTCAATATTTATGAGGCATGAAGACGGGAGTGTTCCATCTTCAGATGAAATGAAAAAAGCACAGCTTCAAGCACAGGAACAAGAACACATTGCTTGGGAGAATGCTATTCCATTGGGAGGCAAGAGCTGTGATGTTTATTGTTTTGATATGGCTCTTAGTGTGGGAGATATTTCTGATAATGGAATTGGCGAACAGCGGAAAAATGTTTTCAAGAAAATGCTGTCTGTCTGCTTTGTAGAGGATTTAGATTATCAGGTTGAAGAAAAAATACAGAAAATTAAAACTACATTGACCTCAGTGATTGAACGATATGTAGCTGGGGAAGAAATTCGCATTTGGTATAGCTATAATCCAGATGAGCTTTGTGGTATGTATTGGCTTATGAAACAACTTCAACCCTTAAACTGCCAGACAACAATTTATTTGGTTAAGTTACCTACATGGGAATATGGAAAAGAAAATACTATGACATCCAAAATAGCATGGGGCGAGGTCTCTCCTGGCGAATGGGGAAACTATATAACTCTACAAGAGAAAGCTAATCCTGTATTTCTTTCAGCTTGTGCTATGAAATGGAATCAACTTCAAAATGAAAATGCACCTTTGCGTGCAATGTTAAATGGTAAATTGCAAAGCGTTTCAGAAGATATATATGATAGTTTCATTCTTCGTGAAATTGCGGAACAGCCAGAGCAATTCAAAATGGCTATTGTCATAGGTAATGTTTTAGGAAAATATCAACTTGGAATTAGTGATGTATGGATTTCCAATCGCATTGATAAAATGCTTGAAGATGGTGTGTTGGAAATTATACAGGACGCACCAAAGGGAGAAACAAATTATCGCCGAATATTAAGAAAACGAATGAAGTAATAACCACAGCACAAACCGCTGCTACATGGAATCCAACAAACCATGCAACAGCGGTTTTCCTTTACCGTTTTTTCCTCTGGTTGATAGGCGTTCCCGTTTTCTTTGATTTTTGGAGAATCCGAATAAGCCAGCGAAATTCTTCATCTGACAGATTTTTATAGTTGATACCGAGCTGCTTGCAGTAAAGCACTGCCAGTTTTTCCAAACGGCTGCCCTTGAAATTTTCGACCGCTTCCAGATTTTCTTTCAGTTCATTGGCAACAGTGGTCTGGGGCGCACTCTCACTATCCTTTTTATGGGTTTCCCGAATATCCCGGATAATCAGGTTTAGGTCATCCAGAACCATGTGGCTGAAATATTCATCATCACTGATATGGGCGGCTTGCAGCACTTTCAAATGTGGGTCATCTTCGCCAGGGCGATACCGTTCTATGATTTCATGCCGGACAGTATCGACAAGGGTGTTGAGGTTTTGAATCTGCATGGTGGCAATCCCATCCACATAAATCTCAATGTCCGCAAGAAACTTGATAAAGTCCTTATGGGTGGCAAGTTCGCAGAGCAGACGGTTGTTGATCCGTCCGCTTTTCAGAAGTGCAACCATTTCATCGTTCAAATGCAGCTCCGTCAGTGGCGTGTTGATCTGCTCCCTGTTCTCTGTCCGGCACAGCAGATAATCGACGGAAACCCCATAGAAGTCTGCCAGCGTGATAAGGTTGCCATGATTGATTTCCTTAAAATCTTCTTTTTCATAACTGCCAAGGGCTGATTTAGAAATACCCGTTAGTTTTGATAGTTCTTCCAGATTTAAGCCTTTGTCCTTGCGGAGTTCCCAAAGGCGTTCCTGTATGCTTGTTGCTCCTTTCATGGGCACACGCTCCTTTCCAACGGTTTCATTGCTGCCGCTTATCTGGATTATATCACACTTTCCGTAATCGTGGAAATTTCTGATTTTTACCCTTAATTCCTACTTTGTGGACATACGGCACAGGGCACAAAAATGTTCTATGATACAGGTAGTTCATCGATGGATTATTCCAATCGAATGACCAGCCTGTGTGGGATATGCTTCCCCGGCGATGTAGCGCCATGA
>NZ_JAOQKC010000042.1:0-6113 GCF_025567165.1 Laedolimicola ammoniilytica | reverse complement strand
TCCTCTTGTAAAAGAATTCTGTCGATAACCGTTGACCTTTTAGTATAAAAGGCTGACGGTTATTTTTCTATACACTGTTTTATTTGACGCTTACAAAAAAATCTTCCATTCTTTAGGTTGATGAAGTATAATGTAAGCAACAAACTTGAAGTTTAAGGGGATGATATTATGGATTTTGCTATATTTAGATTGTTTATAAGAGTTTCATTATTTGTTATAGCGTTAATTGCTTGCATTATCTATCTAATTAAAAAAAGAAAACTTATCTATTCGATATTTTTTGATAAAGAAGCGATAAAAAAAGAATATACTGGAAAAAATGATATAATATTTCTTCGATTGGCTAATACCATTCTTGTTATAGTAGCTATTCTTTTAATCTTATATTTGAAAGATTTTGTTTTAGATATGCCTTACATCATAAACAAACAGTATAGTTATGCAGAAGGATATGTAACTGAACAATCTCATGGTGGTGCAGATATATCTTCTGAAAGAAGAAGTGTTTTTCTATATGATAAAGTTAAAGATGATGAAATCGAAATCACAGTATTTTCAAGGTATATTGATAAAAATACTTATTTAAAGGTACAATATCTTCCGCATACGAAATATGGTGCTATTGTAGAAATTAAATAATTCATTCTAAAAAGAAAATTTCCAGTTTGTATAACTGGCAACCCAACCACAATTAAATCTTCACAGCTTTGCTAAGCAGGAAATCTGAAAAGGTCTCCTGCTTTTTTGCACCTAAAATTAAATATGGAACTCTAAGGCACTTGCTGTTTTCGTTTTGAAAATGACAGGTGCTTTTTTCGTTTCAGGAAAGGAGTCACATGAATGTATTTGAAGTTGTAAAAGAAAATGTTACTGCCCGACAAGCCGCAGAAGCCTATGGCTTGAAAGTGGGTCGCACAGGTATGGCGTGCTGTCCGTTTCACTCAGATAAGTCCCCCAGTATGAAGCTGGATGAACGCTATTACTGTTTTGGCTGCGGAGCAACCGGAGACGCTGTTGATCTCACAGCGAAGCTATTCGGTATCGGGCTGAGGGAAGCTGCTGTCAAACTTGCTGAAGATTTTGGTCTTAACTATGACAGCCGACAAAAGCCCAGTGTCCGCCCTCGTATTCGTGAGCCGACACCAGAACAGAAGTATCAAAAAGGAGAAAATCATTACTACAAGGTGCTGACGGATTATTTTCATCTTCTTAGAGAATGGGAAAAGAAATACGCTCCTAAACAGCCGGATGAGGAATGGAATCCCCTGTTTGCAGAAGCACTGCATAAGAAGAACTATATCGAATATCTGCTTGATATTCTTCTGTATGGTTCATTGGAGGAACGAAAAGCACTTGTGGCAGAACAGAGAAAGGAGGTGTTAAAACTTGAACAGCGAATTGCAGAACTGTCAGCAGACAGAACCATGCACAGTAGAAGAAATCCGAAACAGCTTAGAGCAGAGCGAGAAAGGTAAGGTTTATAATACTGCCGCAAATTATAAGCGTGTTCTGCAATATGACCCGCTTTTGAAAGGGGCTATCCGAAAAAATCTTCTGACCGAAAGAATCGACATTGTGAAGCCCCTCGGTTGGTATCGTGACAGCCCGACATTGACGGATGTGGATGTGAAATATCTGCTCCTATATTTTGAAGAAAACTATGGATTGACCGTAGAGAAGAAAATCATAGACGCAGTTGCGGTTATTGCCAATGAAAACCGTTACCACCCTGTCTGTGATTTTCTCAATGCCTTGCAATGGGACGGAACGGAACGCATACGCTTCTGTCTGCACCGCTTTCTCGGTTCTGATACAGATGATTACACCTATGAAGCATTGAAGTTGTTTCTGTTGGGTGCTATCTCACGAGCCTTTAAGCCGGGGTGTAAATTTGAGGTAATGCTCTGTCTTGTAGGCGGTCAGGGAGCCGGAAAGTCCTCTTTCTTCCGTTTGCTTGCGGTCAATGATGACTGGTTCTCTGATGATTTGAAAAAGCTGGATGATGAAAATGTGTACCGCAAAATGCAGGGGCATTGGATTATTGAAATGTCGGAAATGATTGCAACTGCCAACGCTAAGAGCATTGAAGAAATCAAGTCCTTTCTGAGCCGACAAAAGGAAACCTATAAGATACCCTATGAAACACATCCGGCAGACAGAAAACGACAATGTGTGTTTGGAGGTTCTTCTAATACCCTTGACTTTCTTCCCCTTGACCGAACAGGCAACCGCCGCTTCGTTCCGGTTATGGTCTATCCTGAAAGGGCTGAGGTTCATATTTTGGCGGATGAACAGGCTTCCAGAGAGTATATCAATCAGATGTGGGCAGAAGCTATGGAGATTTACAGAAGCGGCAATTTCCGTCTGAGATTCAGTCCGGCTATGAACGCTTATCTGAAAGCCCACCAAAAGGACTTTATGCCGGAGGACACAAAGGCAGGACAGATTTTAGATTATCTGGAACGCTATTCCGGCAGCATAGTCTGCTCCAAACAGCTTTACAAAGAAGCACTGGGGCATGATTATGACGAACCGAAACAATGGGAACTGCGAGAGATCAATGACATTATGAATAACGCTGTCACAGGCTGGAGGGCGTTCAGCAATCCGAGGTATTTTCCAGAGCCTTACCGCAGACAAAAAGGCTGGGAGCGTATCAGGAACGACAACGAGCCTGACAACAGCATGGATGGTTTTCAAGAAATCCCGACAGAGGAAATGGAACAGTTAGGGCTTCCGGAAGAATGGTTGAAGCAAAAATAAAAGCCAGTTGTCGCTTCGGTTGTCGAGCCGGTTGTCGGTCTGGTTGTCGGGTAAAAATCCCGAAAGCCTTGATATTGCGGCACTTTTCCCTCTCTGACAACCATGACAACCAATATTATAAAGAAAAAGGAAATAGTAAAAAGATAGTATCGCCCGATAAAGAAAAAAGGTTTTCTGATGTCCGTTGTCGGAACTTCGTTGTCAGACCTTTCCTTGTCGGGCTTTTTTCATTTAAGGAGGAATATCGTATGACAAATATTGTGAACAGTACACTACCCACCCAAAATAACCATTCGGAGAAAAACAAACCGGATGGAGTTTTTGTGATTAAGCAAGGCAAAACAAATTATAAAGTCAAAGTGTTTTTTGACCATAGTAGCGGTTTGACTGCGGAGGACAGGTTGAAACGCATTATTCAGGCAGAAGCAGAGAGAGAATCTGCGTAAGTAATATGAAAAATATCCACGCACCCCCTTGACAAAAGCTTTCAGAGGATACCTTGTTGTCCGCAATGGAGACTGCCGGAAAAGAGAATATGCCGGAGGACGCCGAGCGAAAAGGTCTGGGGACACCGGCCACCCGTGCCGGTATTTTGGAAAAGCTGGTATCTGCCGGTTTTCTGGAAAGAAAAAAGAGCAGGAAAACGGTGCAGCTTCTCCCTTCCCACGATGCAGTTTCCCTGATCACAGTGCTGCCGGAACAACTGCAATCGCCGCTTCTGACTGCCGAGTGGGAGTATCGCCTGGGCGAGATCGAGCGCGGGCAGCTTGCCCCAGAGGAGTTTCTGGACGGGATCAGCACCATGCTGAAAGATCTGGTGGGGACTTATCAGGTCATCAAGGGAACTGAGTACCTGTTCACTCCGCCCCGTGAGGTGGTGGGCAAATGCCCTCGCTGCGGCGGTGAAGTTGCAGAACTGCAAAAAGGCTTCTTCTGTCAGAATGATTCTTGCAAATTTGCAATCTGGAAAAACAACAAATGGTGGGCTGCCAAGAAAAAACAGCCGACCAAGGCTGTGGTGTCTGCGCTGCTGAACGATGGCCGTGTCCGTGTGACGGGGTTATATTCGGAGAAAACCGGCAAGACCTACGATGCCACTGTGGTTTTGGAGGACGATGGACAGTATGCCAACTTCAAGCTGGAATTTGACCGGCGGAAAGGAGGCAGCCGATGAAGCTCTCTTTAGTGGAACGGGAAACCATTCTCCTCTATAACCAGGCAGAACCAATGGCTGAGGTCTACACTCACGATCCCCGTCTGATGGAGAAGCTGGAACTGCTGGCAAAAAAGCACCCCGACCAGATTACCCGAAAGGACGCCCATAACTTTACCGTTCCTAAGCGGTGTGTATCAGTCCGGGAGCCATACAGCGCCGAGCGTCGCAAAGCTGCCAGTGAGCGTGCGAAAGCCGCCGGATACCAGCCCCCTGTGAAAAAGTCCGGCAGTTAAAGGCACATGGCAGAGAATGTATTTGAAGCGGTCAAGCAGTCGGTCAGCACCAGAGAAGCGGCAGAGTTTTACGGGATAAAAGTCAGTCGAACTGGCATGGCCTGCTGTCCCTTTCACGATGATAAGAACCCCAGCATGAAGGTAGACCAGCGGTTCCACTGCTTTGGCTGTGGTGCAGATGGGGATGTGATCGACTTTACCGCAAAGCTCTTTAACCTCTCCCCAAAAGAAGCGGCAGAGAAACTGGCACAGGACTTTGGCCTGATCTATGATAGTCAGGCCCCGCCCCGCAGGAGATATGTCCGGCAAAAAAACGAGGCACAGAAGTTTCGGGAAGATCGACAGCGCTGCTATCGTGTACTGTCTGATTACTACTATCTGCTGAAAAAATGGGAAGCCGACCGTTCTCCCAGGACACCGGAGGAAGAACCGCACCCCCGCTTTGTGGAAGCAATCCAGAAGAAACCCTATGTAGAGTACCTGCTGGACCTTTTTCTTTATGAAAGTGAAGAAGAACAAAAGGCATGGATTGCAGAACACACAGCAGAAATCACACACTTGGAAAGGAGATTGAAAATCATGGCTGAGAATAAACCCACCAATCGAGAACGGCTAAGGGAAATCACAGATGGTATCGAGCAGGGTATCAAAGAACTGTTTGAAAGCGAAAAGTATATGCGTTATCTGTCCGTCATGTCCCGCTTCCACCGCTATTCGGTAAACAACACCATGCTCATCTATATGCAGAAGCCGGACGCCACATTGGTAGCCGGATACAATAAGTGGAAAGACCAGTTTGAGCGTCATGTAAAAAAGGGCGAGCATGGCATTACCATCATCGCTCCCACACCGTATAAGAAGAAAATCGAGGAGCAGAAGCTGGACCCAGATACCAAGGCTCCGATTCTGGATAAAGACGGAAAGATCGTCACAGAGGAAAAAGAAATCGAGATTCCCATGTTTCGTCCGGTCAAGGTCTTTGATGTGAGTCAGACCGACGGGAAACCTTTGCCGGAGCTTGCATCATCCCTTTCCGGCAATGTGCCAAATTATGAGGCATTCATGGAGGCCCTGCGCCGCAGCGCACCGGTGCCGATTACTTTTGAAGCAATGGCCGCTGATACGGACGGCTATTTTTCTGCTGATCATCAGAAAATTGCCATTCGTCAGGGCATGAGTGAGGTTCAGACGGTTTCAGCCACAGTACACGAGATTGCCCACAGCAAGCTCCATGACCCTAAAAAATATGAAATGCTACCGTCATGGAAGGTTGTGCAGGAGAGTGAAGGTGGAACCAAACATGATTTCAAGTTGGATTTTGCCACAGAAAAAGAAGCCGAACAGTTTGCTTCTGATATGGATTGGCGTTATGTGGACGAAAATCAGTTTGAATGGCGTCTTGCAGTTGAGGAAGATCCAACCGCAGAAAAACGGGCAATCAAAAACCGCCACACGGAGGAAGTGGAGGCTGAAAGCATCTCCTATGCGGTCTGCAAGTATTTTGGCATCGAGACCGGAGAAAACAGCTTCGGCTATATTGCAAGCTGGAGCCAGGGCAAAGAGCTGAAAGAGCTGAGAGCCAGTTTGGAGACCATCAACAGAACCTCCGGCACTTTGATCTCCGACATTGAGCGCCACTATAAGGAAATCTGCAAAGAGCGCGGAATCGACCCTCATGCAAAGGTAGAGCCGGAACCCGCCCCGATAGAGCAGCCAGAAGATGCCGCTAAGGTATCTGATAGACAGCAGACCGGCGATCTGACCTACTATGTAGCAGAGTGCATGGAATTTCCAAACCTCGGAGAATACCACGATAACCTGTCTTTGGAGGAAGCAATCCGCATTTATCAGGAGATTCCGGCAGAACGAATGAACGGGATCAAGGGCATTGGTTTTGAGCT
>NZ_JAOQKC010000041.1:5946-6429 GCF_025567165.1 Laedolimicola ammoniilytica | reverse complement strand
AGATGGTTAAAAATGCTGTGGTGGATCGCACCAAGCGAAAGGAGCTGGAACGATGAAAAAGACATTGGACATCAAAAAGCTCGTTTTGCTGAATATGCCGTATATCCTGCTGGGGCTGTTTGCTACCAATTTTGGAGAGGCATGGCGAATGGCACAAGGGGCGGATGCTTCAGAAAAGTTTCTTTCGCTGGTTGCGGTTCTGCCTGGGGCGCTGCAAAGTTTCTGGCCAAGCCTGCATCCGTTGGACTTGTTGGTAGGACTGTGTTGTGGAGGCAGTCTGAGGCTGGCGGTGTATCTTAAAAGCAAGAACGCCAAGAAATATCAACATGGTTTGGAATATGGTTCGGCCCGCTGGGGAACCCGTGAGGATATTGCACCTTACGTTGATCCTGTATTTCAGAACAACGTGATTCTGACGAAAACGGAGAGCCTGACCATGAACAGCCGCCCCAAGGACCCCAAGACTGCCAGAAACAAAAATGT
>NZ_JAOQKC010000041.1:5109-5609 GCF_025567165.1 Laedolimicola ammoniilytica | reverse complement strand
TGGTAACAACGCTGATTGCCAATACCAAAGGCGAAGGCAAGGCCGGAGACGATTTCTGGGTCAAGGCGGAAACATTGCTGTATTGCGCGTTGATTGGATATATCCACTATGAAGCTCCGGTGGAGGAGCAAAACTTCTCCACCCTCATCGAGTTCATCAACGCCATGGAAGTCCGGGAGGATGACGAGGAGTTCAAAAATCCCGTAGACCTGATGTTTGATGCACTGGAATCGGAAAAGCCAAACCACTTCGCAGTGCGGCAGTATAAGAAATATAAGCTGGCAGCCGGCAAAACCGCTAAGTCGATTTTGATTTCCTGCGGTGCGCGTCTTGCCGTATTTGATATTGCGGAGCTGCGCGAGGTTACATCCTACGATGAGTTGGAACTGGATACGCTGGGAGACAGAAAAACGGCTCTGTTCCTCATTATGAGTGATACGGATGACAGTTTTAACTTTCTCATTTCCATGTGCTACACCCAGTTATTCAACCTGCTTTGT
>NZ_JAOQKC010000041.1:4119-4796 GCF_025567165.1 Laedolimicola ammoniilytica | reverse complement strand
AGGAGACCATAGACACTTACAACACCGGAGAGAGCCGGGGACGGGAGACCTCCCACTCGCTCAACTATCAGAAATTGGGAAAAGAGCTGATGAGCCAGGACGAGCTGGCAGTTATGGATGGCGGCAAGTGCATCTTGCAGTTGCGCGGTGTGCGTCCGTTTCTTTCAGACAAGTATGACATTACCAGACACCCTAATTTCAAATACACAGCTGATGCAGACAAGCGAAATACCTTTGATATTGAAGCATTTTTGTCTGCCAGACTAAAACTCAAGCCTGATGAGGTCTGCGATGTATATGAAGTAGACACGGAGGGCGTGTAATACGGTTCCGCTGAGAAAGGAGTGATCGTATCTATTTGCCGCAACTGCCTCTGTTGAGGCCATTGGCGTACAAAGCGGACAATCGCAAGAAAAATAATGAAAAAGGAGGACAGCCGGAATCATGCCCCCGGAAACCGGGCGGCAGATTGTTCCGGCTTTTGTATGCCTATGAAACATGACAAACCTATTTTTTAATCAGATTCCGGCTAACAAACTATATGGCATTTTTTGAACAGGCAATTACCGTTCTTCAGACTCTCGTTATCGCTCTGGGCGCTGGTCTTGGTATCTGCCATATAGATTTTTTGTACGCCGCCGCCCGCCATCGAGCAGAGTTTTACACCTAATTGGGGA
>NZ_JAOQKC010000041.1:0-3929 GCF_025567165.1 Laedolimicola ammoniilytica | reverse complement strand
CGGATATATCCGTACAGGTAGGCCAGACCCCACAGGGATGGAATGGCAGTATTTTCAATATGATTGAGAATCTGTCCAACTCCATCATGGTGCCGATTGCAGGTGTGATCTTGGCTATCGTGATGACCGTAGACCTGATCCAGATGATTGCAGACAAGAACAACCTGCATGATGTGGATACCTGGATGATTTTCAAGTGGGTGTTCAAATCAGCTGCCGCCATCCTCATTGTCACAAACACATGGAATATCGTGATGGGCGTCTTTGATATGGCGCAGAGCGTGGTGGCGCAGGCGGCAGGGATTATCAATTCGGATGCGTCCATTGACATTTCCTCAGTTATGACCGATCTGGAACCGAGGCTGATGGAAATGGATTTGGGACCGCTGTTCGGACTGTGGTTCCAATCCCTCTTTATTGGCATTACCATGTGGGCGTTGTATATCTGTATCTTTATCGTTATTTATGGCCGTATGATCGAGATCTACCGCGCGTCCAGAAGCGCCGCTTTTCATCCAAAGGCGGTGTGCGGGCATTTTGGGAACCCGGCTTTAGCAAGCCGGTAAAGAAAAGTATCAAAGACGTGAAAAGCGTCACTTTAGCGTCATCCGATTTACCTCGGAGGGAAACCACAAGGGGGACAATAGCGTATCGGAAAAATCGCAAGTTGGGAAAACCATCTACCCACGACTGAGCGGCAAGACGCAACATTGTGAATGAGGAGCAAGGCTAAACTGCTTTAAGGGCAGTCCGAGGCGGGATACTCGACCCGACGGCGCAGGATGGTTGTATTCGCCGTATGTCATAGCGGAATGTGACAGGTAAACACAGACCGCACGATACTTATGACAGCCAGCCGCAGTAAGCGGAAAAGGACGAAAACCCACTACCGACATCACAATACGCTTTTCCCAAAGTGTCTAACTGGAGATTGCCTAAACCGGAACGCCGGAACTATCCGGCTATGCGTAATGCCGCAAGGCGATAAATTTCAAGGGGTAAAAACCCAAGAAAGATGACGCTGAATATCCGGCATGGCAACGGAGCCTCCGTAGTAGTCCGAGGGCGGGAAAGCCGTCTACATGGCGAAGGGAGGCAGGATGTCAACCAATTCATAAAAAGGAAAGGTGCGTGAGGCATTATGAGAAGTCCTGAAAATGTGTTGGAAAGCCTAAAATCCAAGGCGTGTAACAAGAGTTACAAGTACGAGCGGTTATACCGCAACCTGTACAATCCACAATTCTATCTGCTGGCATATCAGCGGATACAGGCGAAACCAGGCAACATGACAGCCGGAACAGACGGCAAAACCATTGACGGAATGGGAATGGCAAGGATAAACGCCCTCATTGAAAAGATGCGGGATTTTAGTTATCAGCCTAACCCGGCAAGGAGAACGTATATCCCGAAATCCAATGGGAAAATGCGTCCTCTGGGGATACCGTCATTCGACGATAAACTGATACAGGAGGTGGTGCGGCTCATCTTAGAGAGTATTTATGAGCCAACCTTTAGCGACTATTCCCACGGTTTCCGTATAAACAGAAGCTGTCATACGGCACTCAAATATGTGCAGAAATATTTTACGGGGACAAAGTGGTTCGTTGAGGGAGATATAAAGGGCTGTTTTGACAACGTAGACCATCATGTGTTGATTGCTATTTTGCGAAAGCGGATTGCAGATGAACATTTCATCGGTCTGCTCTGGAAGTTCTTGAAAGCTGGATATATGGAGGATTGGAATTATCACAATACTTATTCCGGCACTCCGCAAGGCTCCATCATCAGCCCTATCCTTGCAAACATCTACATGAACGAACTGGATAGCTATATGGCAGAGTATGCAGAGAAATTCAACTGCGGAAACCGCCGTAAAATCAATCCTGCGTTCAAGAAGAAGCTGGATGTCTGCCGGGGGAAAGAACAAAGGCTTAAAAGAAATCTCTCTAAAATGAGCGAGGAAGAAAAAGAGGGCTTAATTGCAGAAATCCGGGAACTGCGGCGTAGTCTGAAATCTATGCCGTATAGCGACCAGATGGACGATAGCTATAAACGGATTTGCTATATCCGATATGCCGATGATTTCTTAATTGGAGTTATCGGCAGCAAAGAGGACGCAGAACAGATTAAACAAGATGTAGGCTGCTTTATCCGGGACAAACTCCATCTGGAAATGTCCGAGGAAAAGACATTGATTACTCATGGACACGACGCTGCGAAGTTCTTGGGATATGAGGTCACAATCGCCAAAGGCGAACACAACAAAAAGACCAAAACCGGGGCTACCAGACGGGTAAACAATGGAAAAGTCTTACTTTATGTTCCCCATGATAAGTGGGTAAAACGACTGTTCTCCTACAATGCCCTCAAGATTAAATACGACAAACAAAATGGAAACAAAGAGGTTTGGGAACCTGTCCGGCGCACTCGCCTGTTGCACTTGGACGATTTGGAAATCCTAAACCAATACAACGCAGAAATCCGTGGATTGTATAACTACTACCGACTTGCAAACAACGTGTCTGTACTCAATAACTTCTACTATGTAATGAGATACAGTATGCTCAAAACCTTTGCTGGAAAATATCGGACACGAATCAGCAGAATTATCCGCAAGTACCGTCAAGGGAAAGATTTTGTTGTGGAGTATCCGAAGAAAAACGGCAAGGTGGGAAAAGTGCTGTTCTACAATGACGGTTTCCGCCGGAATACCAAAGTAGAAAGCGGAAATCCCGATATAGTAGCACGAGCCGTTGAGAATTATGGACGCAACAGCCTGATTAAAAGACTGCAAGCGAACCAATGCGAGTGGTGCGGCGCAGAAAATGTGCCGCTTGAAATACACCATGTACGAAAACTCAAAGATTTAAGTGGCAGAAAACAATGGGAAATCGCCATGATTGGGCGTAAGCGCAAGACAATGGCACTCTGCGTCTACTGTCACGATAAGTTACACGCTGGGAAATTAGACTGACATCTGGAGAGCCGGATACGCTGAGAGGTGTAAGTCCGGTTCGGAGGGGAGTTCTCGGAAACCTACCATAGCAATATGGCAAGGCGCCGGGTTCTTACCCTACTTGTAACTTCGGTGGCTCCCGTTCCAATGGCTGCAATGATGGGCAAAGAATGGGGCGGTATGGGACAGAATTACCTCCGATCCCTGCTGGCACTGGGCTTTCAGGCGTTTCTCATTATCGTCTGCGTGGCAATTTATGCTGTGCTGGTGCAGAACATCGCTATGGAAGATGACATCATCATGGCAATCTGGAGCTGCGTGGGCTACACTGTACTGCTATGTTTTACGCTGTTCAAAACCGGCAGTCTCGCCAAATCAGTCTTTCAGGCGCACTAAAACGGAAGGAGGTTTCCACATTGGCTTATGTACCCGTACCCAAGGACTTAACAAAAGTCAAAACAAAGGTCATGTTCAATCTGACCAAGAGGCAGCTTATCTGCTTTACGGGCGGAGCGCTTATTGGCGTACCGCTTTTCTTTTTGCTCAGAAAACCTACCGGAAACAGTGTAGCGGCTATGTGTATGATGCTGGTTATGCTGCCCTTCTTTATGCTGGCTATGTACGAAAAGCATGGACAGCCCCTGGAAAAGATCGTGGGCAACATTCTCAAAGTAGCTGTGATCCGTCCCAAGCAGCGACCTTACCAGACCAACAACTTTTATGCCGTATTAAAGCGGCAGGAAATGCTCGATAAGGAGGTGTATGACATTGTTCACCGCAATAAAAAAATGGCTGCATCGGATGTTCGGAAAAACCGAGGAAAAAACTGTGCAGCCGGTAAAGACAAAGAAAAAGCTGTCTCGCGCCGATAAGAAGCAGATCGAAGCGGCCATTGCCCGCGCTAACCGCACGGACAAAAAAGGAAAATCTGCGCAGGACAGTATCCCTTATGAACGGATGTGGCCGGACGGAA
>NZ_JAOQKC010000040.1:0-8361 GCF_025567165.1 Laedolimicola ammoniilytica | reverse complement strand
GCTGGTGGGGATCAATGCGACAAGGCTTTTTTCCGTGCTGTATCACCGTACCCTCAACATCGGGCGCGTGATGTCCCCAACACTGGCGCTCATTGTCCAGCGAGAAGCTGAGATCGACACCTTTAAGCCGATTCCCTTTTATACCGTGGAGCTGGAGCTGCCCGGTCTTACCGTATCCGGGGAGCGCATGGCGAATAAGGCCGCTGCCGAGCAGCTGAAAGAAGCCTGTCAGGGTGCAAATGTCACAATCAAAAAGGTGGAGTGCAAGGAAAAGTCCGAAAAGCCGCCTGCCCTCTATGACCTGACTACCCTGCAAAGAGATGCCAACCGCCTGCTTGGATTTACAGCCCAGCAGACCCTGGACTATCTACAAAGCCTGTATGAAAAGAAGCTCTGCACCTATCCCCGTACTGACAGCCGCTATCTGACCGGTGATATGGCAGACATCCTGCCGGTGCTGGTGAACCTGGTTGCCAACGCCATGCCGTTTTGCAAAGAAATCGCCATTACCTGTGATCCGCATACGGTAATCAACGATAAGAAAGTAACCGACCATCACGCAGTAATCCCTACCAGAAATCTCAAGGATGCAGACCTTTCTGCCCTTCCTGCGGGAGAAAAAGCGGTGCTGGAGTTGGTGGCCCTGCGTCTGATGTGCGCCGTAGCCCAGCCCCATATCTATTCGGAAACTGTTGTGATTGCAGCGTGTGCCGGTGGGGAGTTTACCACAAAAGGAAAAACGGTGAAGCATCCCGGATGGAAAGCACTGGAGGACGCTTACCGTGCCAAAATGAAGGATGCAGAGCCGAAAAAAGAGAGCGCAGAGAAAGCTCTGCCGGATCTGACCGAAGGACAGACCCTTTCGGTTGCTGCGGCAATCGTCAAAGAAGGCAAAAGCAGTCCGCCTCAGCACTTTACGGATGTGATATTTTGTGAGCGTAAGGAGTGGATAGGAATTGAAGAAAGGAGTTCAGCATGAGAAGAAAAAAAGATAAAAGCAATGGCATTACTGCTTTGTATGAAAGACTGTCTCGTGATGATGATAATGCTGGAGAGAGTAACAGTATAGTTCATCAAAAGCAAATGCTTGAAGATTATGCTATGAAACATGGTTTTACGAATCTTGTTCATTTTACCGATGATGGTTGGAGTGGAGCGACCTTTGACAGACCTTCATGGAACAGACTTGTTGAAGGTGTTAAAAACGGAGAAATCACTGCCTGTATCTGCAAAGATATGTCCAGAATCGGCAGAGACCATTTGCAAGTAGGTTTTTTCACTGACATTCTGTTTAGAGAAAAGGAAGTTCGATTTATAGCAATCAATAATGGTATTGATAGTGACCGTCAAGAAACCAGTGAGTTTGCCCCTTTTCTGAATATCATGAATGAGTGGTTTGTCAGGGACACAAGTAAGAAAATTAAAGCTGTACTGAAATCCAGAGGTTCTTCCGGCAACGCTCATACAAGTAATATCCCACCATACGGCTATTTGAAAGACCCCGAAAACCCCGACCATTGGATTATTGATGAAGAAGCTGCTGAAGTAGTCCGCAGAATTTATCGCATGACTATTGAGGGAAAAGGACCTTATCAGATAGCAAGAGAACTTTCAGAAGAAAAAATTGAAAGACCATCTTATTATCTTGGCAAAAAGGGACTTGGAAATCATGCAAGCAACTATGACAAAGAAAATCCGTATATGTGGCGAGGAAATCAGGTTACTACTCTGATTGCCCGACCAGAGTATATCGGAAAGACTGTCAACTTCAGGACATTCAAAAATTCCTATAAGGACAAAAAGACGAAAAGGGCAGATAAGGAAGATTGGGTGGTTTTTGATGATACACAAGAGCCTATTGTCGATGAAGAAACATGGCTGCTTGCTCAAAAGTTAAGACAGAATGTAAGAAAAGCAGATCCTATGGGCGAGCCTAATGTTCTGACCGGAAAGATTTACTGTGCTGATTGTGGTGCGCCGATGTATAATCACAGGCAGCGGAAAGGGCGAGAAAGAATATACTATACTGCCAAAGGCGAAAAAAGGACAAGTTATTCCAATCCGGCAGATTGTTATGAATGTTCCACATATAATCTTGCTTATCAGAAGTATGACCGACATTGTACTTGCCACCATATTTCAACAAAAGCACTTAAAAGCATCATTCTGAAAACCATACAGGAGACTTGCCATTATGTTTCTTTGAATGAGCGGGAGTTTGTTTATTCTCTGCAAGAAGAATCGGCGATGAAAGATATTGCTGTTTCTGAAACTGTAAAAAACCGCATTGAAAGAAATCAGAAGCGAGTTCACGAACTGGATATGCTTATCAGGAAAATCTATGAAGATAATGTGATTGGAAGATTGCCGGACAGACTTTTTCAGAGTATGCTTACTGATTATGAAAATGAGCAGAACGAGCTGAACAAGATTATTGAGACTGACACCGCTGATATGCAACGGATTATAGGCGGTCAAAATAATGTGGAGCGTTTTCTAAAGCTGGTTAAAAAGTATGAGAATATTACAGAACTTACTCCTGCCATGATAAATGAATTTATCGACAAAATTCTGGTTCACGAGCCACAAGGAAAAGGTGCAGACCGCACCACAGAGGTGGAGATATATCTTAACTATGTCGGGCAATTTCAAGTACCTGTGGAGCAGCATGAACCAACAGAGGAAGAAAGGATTGCTGCTGAAAAAGAGGCGGAACGACTTCGCAGAAAACGAGAATCCAATCGTAAGTATATGAAAAAGATTCGTGAGAAATCAAAAGAATTTGCGGAGCATGAGCGTATAGCAGAAGAAAAAAGTTCTGATAGCAATGTGTGTGTTGAACAGAACGTCACAAGCAAATCAAATCGGCAAAAAGTGAAAGGAGAAAAAATAGCATGACAGAATTGAAATCACGAATCCATGACAAAAGCAACGGTCTGGACTATGTTCTTGTGGGCGATTACTATGTGCCGGACTTGAAGCTACCGGAGGAACACCGCCCTATCGGTATGTGGGGCAGACTGCACAGGACATATTTGGAGCAGTACCGCCCTACAAGGTTCTCTGCCCTCTGTTTATCCGGCGAACTGCATACTTACCTTGCTGACCTGGACGAACAGGCAACGGAAAGGTGCAGCCTTATCATTGAGCAGATGAAACAAGCCGAGGGCGTGACCGAAACCATGAAAGCAGACAATCAGATGTTGTGGGTACAGTCCATGAACTCTATCCGTAACCGAGCCGAAGAAATCATCAGACAGGAAATGATTTACTGCTGATTTTATCAAGTCCAAAACCAACAAATTTGTATCGTAAACGAAGCGACAGGTATTTCCTTATGAAGTGTCTGTCGCTTTTCATTTATCAAACTTTAAGGAGGAAAACACAATGAAGATGAACCGGAATGAAATGGAAGCCCTTTATGCCTTTGGCTGTCCGAACCTGAAAGCAACTGTCGAGCGTTTGCGTATGGTAGCTGCCCTTGCACCCGATCCAGTGGCGAAGAAGCTGTTTTATATGCTTTCCGTCAAGCTGAGTGCTGAGGGTGTTGAAAGGTGGTATCGCTGCTTTTACTGCAAGCTGCGTGTGTTGAAAAACCATAGGGAGGGCTGCTATGACGAGACTGACGAAGATTGAGAAAGAAACAATCGTTCTCTTTAATGAGGGCGAGGACAAGGCAAATATCTACACCCACAACGCCGGATTGAAAAAGAGGTTGGCTGCTTTTGCTAAGAAGTACCCTGACCTTTGCCGACTGGAAAAATCCAATGTTCAAGGCGGTGTTTCTTATGAGCTGGCAAAGTCCCGTCTGTCTATCCGTTTCCTGCCGCCTTACAGTGAGGAACGCAGACAGAAAGCCAGCGAATATGCGAAAAAGCATGGGCTGAACAGCCAGCAGGGATAATGTGATAATCAGGGCTGATATGCGGTTAAAATGTCAGGTGCAGACCTGATGTTTTGACCGTTGCCTATCGCCTGTGAGGAAAGTATCGGGGACTATGGATTTTGCGGAAATGTGCGTTACAAGGCTTGAACAGGAACTCTGTACACAAAATTTTTTCTTCCATTCTTTAAGTTGATGAAGTATAATGAGATATGAAAAATTGAGGTTTTTAATACTCGATTTCAAACAATCATTTTTATATAGCTGGAACTATGGAGGGCAAAAATGAATAATTTTTTACGAATGTGTTTGAATATAATTACACAAATAGGTCCCTATTTAGTTGTACTTCTTCTTTTGAAATATCTTGTAAATCTTCAACAAAAGAGAGCTAAAGAACGAGAGGAAGAACAGAAAAAGGGAATAATTAGGACGCATTATATAATAAAAACCGAAAAAGTACTTACTATGTTTTTTGTATTGGCGGTGTTTCTTTTTGGGGGAGCTACGGTAGCCAGTGCTATTCAACAAGATGATTTATTGCCACCAATTGGTTTTAGTATTTTCTTTATTGTTTCTTTAATCGGCTCATTGAACATGATTATGTGGAAACTGGAAGTGAACGGAGATGAAATCACATGGCGTTCAACTTTTGGAAGAAAGAGAACTTTTCACTTTGAAGATATTACCTATTGCGAGAGAAAGAAAGGTTCTATGCGTGTATATGTAAATGGAGAAAAATTATTTACCATTGATAGTAATATTGACAAAGAAGAATTTATGGAGGACATAAAAAGAAGAAGAATCCCTGTAAAATCTTACTGGGCAAATCAGCATAAGAAAAATCGTAAATGACATAGATTTTATAACAGTACGATGTTAGACAACTGAATATGACCGTCAAGGTCAGATGAAGAAACCGATGTATTGAGCGTAAAGCGATCATGCGTCGGTTTTTCTTATTTCATGAGCTGACAGAATTCCGACTGTATATCACCCGTGAGGAAAGTATCGGGGACTATGGATTTTGCAGAAATGTGCGTTACAGGTAAGTAAAAAAACTACTTGATAGAGTGTAAATTGAATTGTTCATATCGGTATGATATAATTTACTGAAATGAAGCAAGAAGGTGGACTTTTGTATGAAAAAATTTTTGAAAATATTGCTAATCGTTATAGGAATAGTTTTTTTGATTTTTGCAGCGCTGATATGTATTGGACTGTTTGTTGATTATGATGACCATATTGAAAATGGTCGTTATACTTATGTTCCGGAAGAAGAAAACAAAGGAAATGAGTATATCGAGTTTAAGTTGACAGATAATGGAAAAGACGATTCTAAACTTACATATTATAATTCTATCGAAGAAGCTATTTTGAATTCCCCCTTAAAAGCAGAACATGAAGATTTATCAGCTCCAGAAGATTTTCTTAATCATGTTGATGAAATATTGCATATATGGAATGGCAAACAGTATGATACGATTTTCTATCGAGCAGGAAGTGATAACGATCCCGTTCAAGGTTTTGTGATTGCACGCTGCAAAAAACAGATAGAAAATGAAAGTACACAATATGCGTTTGTAAATGCCACACCATCTGCCACTACACCAGATACCACTTATGGGGGAGACTTCAAAAAATTTATCCATTTATCTTTAACAATAAGTGATATTCAACAAGACTTAAATCCAAATTATCCAGATACCAGATTCGTTTTTGGCTATGCACATGATAAAGAAATTTACTCATTAGAAGTAGAGGGTCAAAAGCCAGATGGAATTATAGAATATGAAGAATATGGTAGAACGATGTATATGTGGTATTATAACGATTTGGAAAGCAATAAAAGAGGCGATTGTCTGAGCTACTCAGTAGATGTGCCAGAATAATTTTTCAAATTGGCTAATCTGCCACAACTGAATATGACCGTTAAGGTCAGATGAAGAAACCGATGTATTGAGCGTAAAGCGATCATGCGTCGGTTTTTCTTTTTGCAAAATAGTCCGGTGGACTGTTTTGCAAAACCGAAGGAACTGACAGAGCTTGAGACGGGGCGAAGTCAGTTTGTTCGGGCGGGAGTACAGAGGGTGCAACCCTTTGTGCATGGGTACAGGGAATGCAATACCCCTGTGCAGGTCAAGGGCGGCAGCCTTGCCCAGTTAAGTGGCGTTTCGCCACTTAGTACTGGGTATTACTTGACGCAGAAAGCCGCAAGGAATCAGCTTCGCTGCCCTTCTCCCCTGTCGGGGAAATCAAAAAGAAAAGGAGGAACTCATGTGAAATTAACAAGGCACAATGGACGAGCTGGAAAGAATGGCGTTTATAATCCGAAGCACAATGACCGCAGTTTTGACATTGCCAACAGCGAACACATTGACGAAGAACGAGCCAAACAAAATCTCTATTGGGACTGTTACAATGGCTTCCGCAATTTCAAAAATCCCGATAAGGAAAATGAGCTGTCTGCCACTTTTGAAGATGTGGAACAGCTTTTTTATCGTCAGCGGTATCGTGATTTTGTAACCGGACAGAACGAAAGAAATGTGAAGAACCGACACCCTGAAAGGAATAAGGAAACCGGTGATTTGCTCAAAAGCAAAAAGACCTGTCCAGAGGAAACGGTCTATCAGATTGGAACACTTGATAATCATGTTCCACCGGAACTGCTCATTGAGATTGTCACAGAATTTATGGAAATCGTAAATGAGCGTTTCGGCTCTCATGTCCATATCCTGAATTGGGCGCTGCACTTGGATGAAAGCACCCCTCATATTCACGAGCGTCATGTGTTCGACTGTGAAAATCAATATGGGGAGATTGCCCCACAACAGGAAAAGGCTTTGGAAGCACTGGGATTTGAACTGCCGGAACCGGAGAAGCCTGTCGGAAGAAAAAATAACCGCAAGATGACTTTCGATTCAGCCTGCCGAGTGTTGCTGTTCGATGTGGCGAAAAAGCATGGCTTACAACTGGAAGAAGAACCCGAATATGGTGGTCGTGCTTATCTGGAAAAACAGGACTATATTCTTTTCAAGCAAAAGGAGCAACTGGCAGCACAGGAGCAAAAGTTGGAAGAACTCACGATGAAGATTGAAGATGTGGAAGCTCTGGTGGACGAGGTTGCCGATATTGCCTATGACAAGGCGGTTGAGGTCGTTGCTGATACTGTAAAACTGGAAACGCACAAGGAGGATATTAAGCTGGTGGAGCAGTCTAAAGCGTGGGTTCTCTCCCCTGAGCGTAAGGCTTCAAAGAAAGAAGTTGAGTATGCAGTGAAACGATTGGATGGCGTGATTGCCAGAATCACAAACGCTATGAAATCAACCATTCAGAAAATCCAAACCACGCTGATGAAACCGGAGGTCAAAAAAGCCGGAACGGAGCAAATCAAGAAGAAAGCTAAAAGTTCCATTATAGAGCAGTTGAGCCGCAAAAAGAAAGAAATAGCAGAGCGTGAAGTCAGCCGGACGGATCAGGCAAAAAGCAAAAAACAAGATATGGAACTCTAAAGCACTTGCTGTTTTCACTTTGAAAATGACAGGTGCTTTTGCTTTAGGGAGTAAGAAAATATCTTCCATTCTTTAGGTTGATGAAGTATAATGATAGTAAGAAATTTTTTGTAATGACCTTAATCCAATAAGTGATTTTGCAATTATTCAGTAAAGGATGTAATTATATGAAAAAAGTATTGTTGCTTTCCAGTGTGATTATTATACTCGGTTTAACAGGCTGCTCTAACAAATATTTCAATGACTGGTTTAGCTCTGAACAAAATGAAACGGATAAGATGTGTCAACAAATTATCGAGGCATGTAAGCAACAGGATTCAGAGAAACTAAAATCTCTATTTTCCGAAGAAAGCAAAAAGAACATTGAGAATTTAGACACTGAAATCTCTGCTTTTTTCGATTATATTGAGGGCAGTATCCAAAGTTTTGAGGGCGATTGTGCATCATCAAGTGAAAGCAACTATGGTAAAAGGAAAACGGAATTGGATGGTATGTATCTCATATTGACAGAGAAGGAAAGGTATTGTATGAATTTTTATATGTATAGTGAGGATGATGAAAATGCCCAAAATGTGGGGATATATAAAATTGAAATTGCATTGGAGAGCGAAGTGGCTGAGGATAATTTTATATGGGATAATCCCCCAAACGGTATTTTTGTTGGAGGACAAAATTGATTTTTGTTATGAGAGAACATTAAAGTATAAATTTCGGATGGTATAAGAAAAACTGACTACAATTAAATCTTCACAGCTTTACTAAGCAGGAAATCTGAAAAGTTCTCCTGCTTTTTTGCACTCAAAATAGAATGTGGAACTCTAAGACACTTGCTGTCTTCGTTTTGAAAATGACAGGTGCTTTTGCTTTGGGAGGCAAGAAAAAATGTAAGCGTCCAATAAGAGGGTGTATCGAAATTTCTGGCTGTTGCATGTAAACTATTGATTAGAGTTTTGGGAGTTGACTCTA
>NZ_JAOQKC010000004.1:34580-211792 GCF_025567165.1 Laedolimicola ammoniilytica | reverse complement strand
AAAGGGGCTGTGAAAAAACATAACCTATAAAAAAGAAGGACCAAGGATTCATAATGAATCCAAGGTCCTCTTTTTGTGTTAAAATTAATCTGCAATGAAAAAAATAACACACACTTATTCTAACCCCAAACAGGCAGTTTTGCCAATACTAATTCAAGATTATCTGGACATTTGTGATCCGGTGCTGACATTTGATCGATTTATGGGAGAAATCGATTTGGAGAAATACCTGAAGGAAATCCCAAAACATGAGGTGGGAAGACTTCGGTATAACCCGGTTAGTATGCTGAAAACAATCCTGTTCGGATTTATGACAAATGGATATGTTTCTCTTCGTGAGCTGGAAGACAGCTGCAAAGTGAATCTAAGGTTCATGTATCTGATGGATCATGAAGTCCCATCCTATCGGACTTTTGGATATTTTATCAATGAGATACTCAGCGAGTCTATTGAGAAACTATTCTGTGATATCAATCAAAAAATTTTTGAGAAAGAACATACGGACCTGCAACATTTATATATTGACGGTTCTAAGTTTGAAGCCAACGCAAACAAGTATTCCTGGGTATGGAAGAAAGCGACTGAAAAATCCAGATACCGCCTGTTTGAGAAGATCACTTCCCTGTTTCAGGAAATTAATCTTGAGCTTCAATACACGGGGATAAAGTTCAGTATTAATACGGAATACTCGCCAGAATACCTAAAGGAAGCCGCATCGAAATACGTAGAAATCTGGCAGTTGGATGAAACAACGTTTGTCGCTGGGAAAGGACATCGAAAGTCAGTCCAGCAGCGCCATTATGAAAAACTTCAGGAATATCTGTCAAAGCTGAATGACTATGTAGAAAAGATCCAAATCTGTGGAGATGGACGCAATAGCTATTCCAAGACTGATCATTCCGCTACTTTCATGCGAATCAAAAAGGACTATCTGGGAAATGACCAGCTGCTCCCGGCGTATAATGTCCAGGTCGGTGTGGCAGATGAGTATATAGCGGTTGTTGATGTGAACCAATACCGTTCAGATATGGACTGTTTCATCCCCCTCATGAATAAGTTCCATGATATTTATGGATTCTACCCCAAATATCCGGTAGCGGATGCCGGTTACGGCTCGTATAATAACTATATTTTCTGTGAACAGAATGGGCTGGAAAAATATATGAAATTCCCAATGTTTAAGAAAGAAACCACCGACAGAAACTATCATGAAGACCCATTCCGGGCAGTTAATTTCAAGATCGACGGAGATGGAAAAATGCGATGCCCTAACGGAAAGGGATTCCATTTGCAGTACCGTAAGGAAATAAAAGGAAACGCGTATGGACGGGAAGAGGAAATCTATCAGTGCGAAGACTGCAGTGGATGTCCTTACGCGGAAAAATGTAAAAAGGGAGAGGGAAACCGTACCGTGCGTGTCAATCAGGAACTAACAAAGATGCATCAGGAAGTGATTCAAAACCTTGAGAGTATCCAAGGTGCGCTGCTTAGAATGAACCGTTCCATCCAGGCAGAAGGTACTTTTGGTATTATAAAAAATGACCGCTGGTATAAACGGATTGTGCGAAGAGGGATAAAATCTGTTCAACTTGAAGTATACCTTGTTTCACTGGGACACAATCTTTATAAATTCCACAACAAACAGATGAAAATAAAATCAGCTGCATAGATTTGAAAATCAACAAATTTATGGGGTAAGGGGGAAATGCGCTTTTAGAGACTACTTCGTTTATAATTTTTTAGTCTAAAAGAGCGTGTAAAAAATGATTTCTCATTTTTTCACACGCCCTCTCCTATTCTTTAATCAAACAGTACCACCACATAATACATGTTACCAGCTTTACAAACCGCCGCCGCCGTCTGAGTGTTCAAATCCGTCATCATAGCCATTCTATGACCACTGGAATTATAAAATCCATTATACCAGCTTGATACACTTCCGCTCGTATTTTTATGGCAAATCTCTTCCGAACAATTTCTCATACCGCTATGCGAGAAATCTGAAACAATCTCTTCCGCTCTCTCACAAGCCGTAGATGCCAGTGAATCGCTCCAAGACAATTCCGGAAGTCCAGCCTCTGCTCTCTTCTGGTTCATGTAGTCCACAAACTCCCTGGAAGTCGATGTACTCTTCTCTGTGCTTTCGCTGCTACTGTTGGAGCTTGATGAGCTGCTGGAAGAAGAACTGCTGCTTCCACCACTGGCAGCTGCCAGGTTCTTGCGCTGCATCTCCATGTAAGTGTTCAGGTCGCCTGCGTTGAGCGCTGCGTCCATCTCAGCTTCTGAATATACAACATAAAATTCAGAACCCGATGCGGATCCACCACCGCCACCACTGCTTGCCGCTGCACTGCTTCCGCCGCCGGATGTTCCGGTAGAAGCAACCGCCTTGGCTTCCGGCTTCTCCATGGCCACGTACTTGTTGGAGACGTAACCCTTCTGGCCGTCGAAGTCGAACTGATACCAGCCGTTATCTGCGGCACCCGTTACGTTGATCTCCTGGGCGAATGACAGGTTTCCGATTTTCTCATAGTCGGTGGACGGTCCCTTGCGGACGTTCACGGACTGCTTGGCGTACATGGTTCCGATTACGGAATCATCAACTGCGAAGCCGTTGACCTTCTCGAATCCCGCTCTCTTCACCGCCAGGGAATCCTCGGTGTCCCCTTCCTGGGCCTGCACCGCGGTAATCGTAAAGCTCTTACCGTTCTCGGTATCTGCCAGGGAGTCCTCCGGACCTGTTACGGTAACGACCGCCTCCGGAACCAGAAGCTCTTTCTGCTCCTCCGGGAAAGTCTCGTCCAAAGTCAGCGTATAATCTGTCTTCTCTGCGTCGCAGGCACTGTAGGTTCCATCCTCATTCGCTGCGGTAATGGATAACAGGTAGGACGCTTCCTTTACCTCTTCCGGCTCCTCAGCTACCTCTTCGGTGTCTGCTGTGTCAATCGTTTCTTCCTCTGCTTTCGTAGGTGCGGTAGTGTCGGCCTGCTGACTGCAACCAGCGAGCATAGCACATGTGACAGCTACTGCGAGAACATTCATAAGGTTTTTCTTTTTCATAAGTAAGTTCTCCTGCATTTTTCAAAGTTCTGTTTTCCCATTTTCTGGAATTATTTTGCTTACAGACGGAAGCACCCGCCCCCGATAAATTCCCGTACCAGGGAATTATCCGGGATATTGGTGCTGTCCACACCCAGAAAATAATCCAAGAATTTTAGCAGTCTCTTCGCCTCCAGATATTCCGGCGCCTCCCGGTCGATACCAAAAAGCAACGGCTCCGCGTACTGCTTCAATACCGAAAGCTCATAGATCAGCGCGGAATTGAACACCACATCCGCTTCCTCCTGATAGGGGAAGATATTCTCCTCCTCTCCTCTGCGGACAGAAGGCCACATCGAAATCGTACGGGCTGCGCTGGCTCCGCGTGTCCGCGCGTCGCGGACCATCCGGCGGATCAGTCTGCCATCCGTGGTTGGAATCCGGTTGTGCTCATCCACATTTAACTGCGTCAACGCACTGATGTAAATCTTAAATTTGCTCTCCCGGGGCAGGCTGTGGGACAGCTTGTCATTCAGACAGTGGATCCCCTCGATGACCAAAATGTCGTCCTCGCCCATAGTCAGATAGTCGCCATTATACTCCTTCTTCCCGGTTTTGAAATTGAAATACGGCAGTTCCACCGTCTTTCCCGCCAGCAGATCGCACATTTGCTGATTGAAGAGCTCGATGTCCATGGCCTCCAGGCACTCGAAATTATAGTCGCCGTTCGCGTCCCGGGGTGTCTGTTCCCGCTCTACGAAATAATTGTCCACGGAAATGGGATGGGGCTTCAGGCCCGCCGCGGAAAGCTGGATAGACAGCCTTCTGGAAAATGTGGTCTTTCCGGAAGAGGACGGTCCCGCGATCATGATAAACTTCCGGCTGTGATCCGCCGCAATCTGGCTTGCAATCTCCGCAATTTTCCGCTCCTGCAGGGCCTCCTGGGTCATAATCAACGGATGCAGGCCGCCCTGGGAGATGCAGTCATTCAGATCGCCGACCGTAGAGATACCCAGCAGATCCCCCCATTTGGCGGACTCCTTCAGCACCCGGAACACCTTGTTCTGAGGCACGAAGGGCGGCACCTTCTCCGGCTCTGACACAGTCGGGAACTGGAGCACAAAGCCCTCATCGTAAGGGTGCAGTTCAAAATACTTGAGATAACTCGTATCCGGCACCATATAGCCGTAATAATAGTCTTCAAATTCTCCGATACTGTAGATATTGACCCGGGACGCCCGGCGGTACCGGAACAGCTTCTCCTTATCGTACATCCGATGGTTGTGGAAGATGCGAAGTGCCTTGTCAGTAGCTACATTTTTCTTCTCAATGGGGGTCTTTCGTGCCACATACTCCTGCATCTGCGCCTTCACCGCCGCAAGGAAAGCGTCGTCCACCTTCACGTCGCCCTCCACTGTACAGTAATAGCCATTGCTCAAAGAATAATGAACCTGGGCGCGGGTCACATGCTCATGGCCTGCCACCCGGTAGATAGCCTTCATCAGCAGCATGGTCAGACTGCGCCGGTAGGACTGCGCTCCCACCGTGTCCGCCGTGGTGTAAAAGCTAAGCTCCGCGTCCTCATACAGCTTCTTATTCAGCTCCCGCAGACGCTTATTGGCAGATACCAGCACGATATCGTGGAGATAACTTTTCTGCATATCCGCCGCGATTTCCAGATACCTGGTTCCTTCCGGATATTCATATGTATTTCCGTTCAGACTTACTTTTACCATTTTCATATGCCGCACCTCCATATTTTTACACAGACAGTCGTTCTTTTCACCTGCAACTGCCCTGAACTATCCGCTATTCTATCTGTTATCTCTTACAGCACCTGAAACGGCTGCCTGATCGGCGCCGTATATACCGTCAGTTCCGGACAGTGCTTCTTCAAAAACTGCTCCATGTCCCCGATATAGATATGTTCTATCCCATAATGGCCTGCGTCAATGATCGCCATGCCGCAGTCCGCCATATCAATGCCGGTGTGGTGATCGATATCGCCGGTAATATACACCTCTGCGCCAAGCTTCAGTGCCTGCTTCGCGTCACTTTTTCCGGAACCCGGACAGATGGCCGCCCGCTGTACGCGCTTTTCCAGCTCGCCAAAAATCTTCACATTGGGAAGGCCAAAGCGCTCCTTCACCAGCTCCGCGCACTCCTTCACAGTCATGCTCCGGGACAGCCCGCCCACACGGCCGATGCCTTCGCCGTCCAGCACTTCCTCCAGCGCCTTTGTATCTTTCAGATCCAGCATATCCGCCGCCAGATCCGCCATTCCCATCACGTCATAATTGGTATGCATGGCATAATAGGATATATCGTTTCGGATCAGGCGAATCAGCCGCTCGCCCATGTAAGTGTCTGTGGTCACCGACTTGATGCCGCCAAAAATCATCGGATGATGGGTCAGAAGTAACTGCGCGCCACATTCCGCTGCCGCGTCCACCACCTCGTCCGTGGCGTCCAGGGCGATGTAGACTGTGTCCACCTCCCGCTCCCGGCTGCCCGCCAACAGACCCACATTGTCCCAGTCACAGGCATATTTCCGCGGATACCGCGCCTCGATTTTTTCCAGAATATCCTGACATCTCATGACTCTTATGCTCCTGTTCTTTTACTGTTCACTCTATTACGCTTTGAAGAAAAGCATCTATAAGCTTTGAATCTTATATGTGAACCTTATATTTCCAAATTTTGTAAGTCTTTCCTTTTTACAGATTTTCGATACCTTGCAGTACTTCCGTCAGCAACCTGATTTCCGCCGCCACTTCCGCCCGCCGGGCCGCGATCCGTTCCTCTCCGTTCTCCGGAAGTCCCGCCGCGATCTGCCGGTTCACTTCCAGTCTCTTTCGCAGAAAATCTGCCAGCACCTCCGGCGATTCCTGCATTTCCAGCTTTCCGAAGCGGTACTCTGCTTCCGTATAGTCCTCCGCCTCTCCCGGCACTGCCTTGAACATGGGATAATATTTCCCCTCGTCCAGCAAAATGTCTTCTTTTATGATATGCCAGCCGTGGCTGCCAAGCCACCGCCGCACGTCTCCTATCTCTGACTGGGGCTGTAGTACCAGCTCCCGGACGCCGGTAAGCGCAGGCTCTCCTTCGCTTAAGATCCGCATCATCAGGGCCCCGCCCATGCCGGCAATCAGCACCGTATCTGCTTCTCCCCGTTTCAGCTCGTGAAGTCCGTCGGAAAGCCTTGTCTCTATGTACGCCGTCAGTCCTGCCTCAGCAATATGGCTTTTTGCCCGCTCCAGGGGGCCTTTGTTGATATCCATGGCTATCGCCGAAGGGATTTTTTTCTCCCTGCAAAGACAAAGGGGAACATATCCGTGATCTGTTCCCACATCTGCCAGCCGGCTGCCCTCAGTGACCAGCTCTGCCAGTCGGTTCAGTCGTCTTGAAATATTCATTTTTCTAATCCAGGTAATCCTTGAGCTTCCGGCTGCGGCTGGGGTGACGCAGCTTCCGAAGGGCCTTCGCCTCAATCTGACGGATTCGCTCACGGGTTACATTAAATTCCTTTCCAACTTCTTCCAATGTCCGGGCCCGTCCATCATCCAGGCCGAAACGCAGGCGCAGAACCTTTTGCTCCCGGTCTGTCAGGGTGCTTAACACCTCCACCAGCTGTTCCTTCAGCAGGGTGAATGCCGCGGCGTCCGCCGGAACCGGCACATTGTCGTCCTGAATGAAGTCGCCCAGATGGCTGTCCTCCTCCTCACCGATAGGCGTCTCCAGAGAAACCGGTTCCTGGGAAATCTTCAGGATCTCACGCACACGCTCCACCGGCAGCTTCATCTCTGCCGCAATCTCCTCCGGAGTAGGTTCGCGGCCCAGCTCCTGCAGCAGCTGACGGGATACGCGGATCAGCTTGTTGATGGTCTCTACCATATGCACCGGGATACGGATGGTCCGCGCCTGATCGGCGATGGCTCTCGTGATGGCCTGACGAATCCACCAAGTGGCATAGGTACTGAATTTATATCCTTTTCGGTAATCGAACTTCTCTACCGCTTTGATAAGGCCTAAGTTTCCTTCCTGAATCAGATCCAGGAACAGCATGCCGCGGCCCACATAACGCTTCGCGATGCTGACCACCAGTCGGAGGTTTGCCTCAGCCAGACGCTTCTTGGCGTCCTCGTCGCCTTCCTCCATGCGTTTCGCCAGTTCAATCTCCTCATCGGCGCTCAGAAGGGGAACCTTACCGATCTCCTTCAGATACATCCGAACCGGGTCCTCGATGCTGACGCCGTCCGGGATAGACAGGTCTAACTGCTCCACATCCACATCGTCGTCATCCTCTGCCAGAAGCAAAGCGTCGTCGGGCTCGTCCCCGTCGCCGGTAATCCGAAGCACGTCGATATTATTGGCCTCCAGATACTCCAGGATTTTCTCCATATGATCCGGATCCAGATCAAACTCCGCAAAGAAGTCGCTGATCTCCTGGTACTCCAGAATATTCTTTTTCTTCTTGGCCATTACCAGAAGCTCTTTTAATTTCTCCTCAAACTTTGCTGCGTTCTCTTCCATGTTGTTCCATCCTTCCATAACTTGTTAGTATTTTATCCTTAATCCAGTGAAATATGCAGTTTCTGAAGCTCCCGCCGCTCCTGTATGAGCTTCTGCAGGCCCGCCATGTCCGTGGGCGCAAGCTCCTTTCCTTTGCGGTTCAACGCTTCCTGCCGGATTTTGTAAATGGTCTCCTGCAAGGCCTTCTCGGTTTCCTCTTTGGTCTCCACCTGTTTTAACCGGGCGTTAAATACGGCTGCCGCCTCCCGCTGCTCTTCTGCGTTTTCGAAACGGCTCAAGAGCCCTGCCGGGTTTAATTTTCCCTGCTGCTCCTGCTGCTCATACAGCATCTGTGCGATCTGGGCATACAGCGGCACGTTGAAGTCAGACGGGCTGATATAGCGCCGGATCACCCGGAAATAAGCTTCGTCTGAAATCATCCAGGTAAGCAAAAGCTTCTGGGACGCCGCCGTTCCCTCATCCTTCTCCTTCTTATGAGAAGAGACGTCCCGGGGACGCGGAGCCGGTGCCTGTCCGCCCAAAGTCAGGCCAAGCTGATTGACCTTCCGCCTGAGAGCCTCATAGCCAATGCCATATCTGGCGGCGATGGCTTCAATATAATTATTGCGCTCGATTTCGTCGGAAAAGCCCAAAAGCTTCTTCGATGTCTCGTCAAAAAAGGCCGTCTTCTGAGCCGGATCCTTTAAGTTATACTGCCGCTCCAGCACTTCCACCTCGAAAAGGAAGCTGCTCTGAGCCTCGTCGATACGCTGCTGAAAGGCCTCCTGGCCCATATTTTTGATAAACTCATCAGGGTCCTTATAAGGCTTCATATTGATGACCCGCATGGTCAACCCCGCTTCTTTCAGAATCGGGATCGCCCGGAGAGCCGCCTTGGTCCCGGCCTCGTCACTATCGTAGGTCACCAGCACCTCGTCGGCGTAGCGCTTCATAAGAATCGCCTGCTGGGCTGTCAGGGCCGTGCCAAGAGACGCCACCGCCTGGCTGAAGCCTGCCTGATGGAGGGCAATCACGTCCATATAGCCCTCGCAGATAATCAAATTCCCTTTCCGGGAGCTGCGGGCGAAATTCAGCCCGTACAGGTTCCGGCTCTTGTCGAAAATCTTCGTCTCCGGCGAGTTCAGGTACTTGGGCTTCGCGTCGCCCATGACCCGGCCTCCGAAGCCGATGACCCGGTGATTGGCGTCCATAATCGGGAACATAACCCGGTTCCAGAACTTATCGTAGACGCCGCTGCGCTCGTCCATGCTGAACAGACCTGACTCTTTCAGAAGGGCGTCCGAATAGCCCTCATGCTTCAGGTACTGATACAGCTCCTTCGTCTGCTGTCCCGAATAACCCAGTCCAAATTTCTGGATGGTCTCATCGGTGAGCGCTCGGTTTTTCAGATATTCATACCCCACGCGGCCCTTGGGCTGCCGGAGCTGATAGTAATAATACTTCGCCGCTTTTTTCTGAATCTCCAGAAGCCGGCTCTTCAAGTCCGCCTGGCGTCTGGCCTCCTCGGAGTATTCCACCTCCGGCAAATCCACGCCGCTTCGGTCGGCCAGTACCTTCACCGCCTCCGGGAAGGTATAATTTTCATATTCCATTAAAAAGGTAAAGACATTGCCGCCCGCGCCACAGCCGAAGCAATAATACATCTGCTTGCCCGGCGACACCGAAAAGGACGGAGACTTCTCACTGTGGAAGGGACAGAGCCCGAAATAGCTGGAACCCTTCCGCTGAAGCCGCACGTACCCGGAAATCACATCCACGATGTCATTTCGCGAGCGTACCTCCTCGATCAATTCTTCTGCATAATACATCTATTCTGCCACCTATGCGTTCCATGCCTTTGGAACAAAGTATTCTTCAAACTTGTAAATCGCATACTGGTCCGTCATACCGGATATGTAATCACACACCACGATCTCCAGGGGATCCCGGCCGCTGGCCAGCATGGCTTTAAACTCATCCGAAAGCTCTTCCGGATGCTCCATATAATAGGAAAACAGACCCTCCAGCATATTCCGGGCCTTAACCTCCTCGCCCTTGGCGATGGGATTCGTGTACACATTGCTGAACATGAAGCTGCGGAGCGCATGCATGGCTCCCTCCACCTCCGCCGACATACAGATATCCGGCTTTCCCATACTCTGGGAAATGACGTCGTGTACCAGGGTATTCAACCGTTCTCTCGTCGTACTGCCCAGGATATCCCGATATTCCTTCGGAATATCCATCTCTTCCAGGATTCCGGCCCGGATGGCGTCGTCGATATCGTGATTGATATAGGCGATTTTATCGGAGAAGCGCACCAGCTTTCCCTCCAGCGTAGACGGGTGCCCGCTGGTCCGGTGGTTCCGGATGCCGTCCCGTACCTCCCAGGTCAGATTCAGGCCCTTGCCGCTCTTCTCCAGCTTCTCCACCACCCGGACACTTTGTTCATAATGGGTGAAGCCCGTACTGCAGAGGTCGTTTAAAACCCGCTCGCCCGCATGTCCGAAAGGCGTATGTCCCAGATCATGGCCAAGGGCGATGGCTTCGGTCAGATCCTCGTTGAGGCGTAAGGCCTTTGCCATGGTTCTGGCTATCTGGGAGACCTCCAGGGTGTGGGTCAGGCGGGTGCGATAGTGGTCGCCCCGGGGCGTCAGAAAGACCTGCGTCTTATGCTTCAGACGCCGGAAAGACTTGCAGTGCAGAATCCGGTCCCGATCCCTCTGATAGACCGGTCGGATATCGCAGGGCGACTCATATCGATCCCGCCCCCTGGAATTTCTGCTCAGAGAAGCATAAGGACTTAAATAATCGCTTTCCCACTGTTCCGTACTTTCCCGTATGGTCATATATCCACCTCTTTATGATGCGATACTGAATGGTTATCAATTTTCCTCTACTTATAATATTCTGCGCCGGTTTCCGATTTCCTTTTTTATTTTCCAGACGTATTTTCCTGCTTTTGAAGCCGGAGAACCTCTTCGTCCGAAATATAATGCCCGTCGCCCACCAGCTGCCAGGGCCGGGGCGGGATCTTCGGGTATTCCTTCTTGCCCACTATATGCGCGCGCATGTAGGCGAACAGCGCTTCCTCACCCTGCCCGTCCAGGATATGTAAGAGATGCTCCAGGAGCGCCCTGGTCTCATCGTGGATCATGTAAGAATCCTTACCCTTTTCGTAATACTCCAATGGCTCATGCTGGTCATAATGACCCTTATTGTAGATCTTGGACGCGGCCATCCGATCCATCATCATCTCGGCCACGTAGCGGTTGGGCATCTTCATGCCGGTCATGCCCTTCACCGGACCCAAGCTGTAGTCGATCCAGTATTCATAATGGTGCTTATTCCTGCCCTTGTGGTGCAGCCAGGCCGCCGAATAGCCCTTTTCCTCCCGCTCCGCGTTGTTGGGGCTCCGGTAGCCCTGATAGTATTTGCAGCCCGGAATAAATTCCGTGGGCGTATATTTGGACATGTCGTGCAGCAGTCCCTGTCGGTACAGCCCAATCTTAAAGCAATGCCGCATGACCATGATTTTATGTTCCGTGATAGTGCAAAAATGTTTCCAAGCCTTCATTCTGCCTCTGCTCCTGCCTGTTTTGTCTGCTCCTTCGCTTCTTCCGGTCTCTTTGCCACCATTTTCCGGTTCCCCTTAGACCGTCCCCGCAGCACCAGAATGGTCCGCTCCGGGACGGTCACGGTGCGCTGATCCGGAAGCACTTCTTCGCTGCCATCCGCGCAGATTCCATCCGTACCTTCTGCTCCGGTATCCAGGGCAACAGTCCAGACCTGTCCGCCCGGCAGCTTCGGCAATGCGAATTCGTGGGGAATCCAGTGCATATTGTACGCTGCGTAGAAGGAATCGTCGCTCTCGTTTCCTTCGGAATTAGCCGCCACATATTCCCCCGCATAGAGGATGCCGACGCTCCTGCTGTAATTTTCAAAATCTCCCAGCCAGGCCCGTTTCCCATGATAGGACACGTCGGGATGGCCGCAGGACAGGTAATCCGTCTGCCGAAGCTCCGCCGCCTGATGAAAGACCGGATGCTTTTTCCGAAAAGCAATCAACTGCCGCACATACTCTTCCAGATATTCCCAGGTCTTGCCCGGCTTCCATTTGATCCAGGAAAGCTCATTATCCTGACAGTAAACGTTATTGTTGCCGGACTGGCTGTTGCCGCGCTCGTCGCCGCCGTACAGCACCGGCACGCCCTGGCCCAGATACAGCATAACCAAAGCGTTGCGAAGCTGTCTGGAACGAAGCTCCAGGGTCTTTTTCTTACGGCTTTGGCCCTCCTCGCCGCAGTTCCAGCTATAGTTGTAATCGGTGCCGTCCCGGTTATCCTCGCCGTTGGCCTCGTTATGCTTCTCGTCATAGGACACCGCGTCCATCAGGGTAAATCCGTTGTGCCCGGCCAGATAGTTCATGACTGCGTGGCGCTCCGGGTTCTTCCGTTCTCTCCAGATAAAGGCCGGAATCATGCCCTCGTCGCCCTTCAGGAAACGACGGATATCCATCAGAAAACCATCGTTATATTCCGCCAGATTGCGGAAGGCGGGTACGGTGCGGCCATCGTAGATTTCGTCCAGTCCAAAGCCCTCGGACATGATTTTCGTATGGCTGAAAAGCGGTTCCTGGGCCAGAGCCTCCACCGGCGTGTGATCCCGGTTTACGTGAACGCCGTCGATGTGATAGTTCAGGACCCAGTAGCGGATGCAGTCCAGCACCCGGGCCGTCTGTATCCCTTTTGGGAAATAGAATTCCAGCACCAGCTCGATGCCGTTTTTATGAAGCTCCTTTACCAGGGTTTTCAACTCGCGCACCGGATCCTTGGAGGACGCATAGGAGGCCTTCGGAGCAAAATAGTAGCTGTCGGCGTAGCCCCAGTAATTCATCAGGGGTTCGTCGGCTTTTCCACCTCTCCGGATGGGCGGGCGCTTTTCATCCCAGGCTTCCACTTCCGCGAATTCGTAGACAGGCATCAGCTCCAGCTGATTGATTCCCAGTGCCTTCAGATAGGGGATCTTTTCCTGTACACCGGCGAAGGTGCCTTTTGCACGGACGCCGGAGGTGGAGTGCCTGGTGAAACCGCGTACATGGGTCGCATAGGCAATCACGTCTGTATAGGGGATCTGCAAGGGTTCGTCGCCCTCCCAGTCAAAGTCATCGGATATGATACAACCGCGCAAAACGCCCTCTCCGGCAGATGCTTGTCCCCAGGTTTCCCGGCCGGCAATGCGGCGGGCGTAAGGGTCTGTCACAATGGCGCCTGCGATGCGGTAGTTGTATTCGTATTTTTCGTTCGGAAGATTTTCGATCTCGACGGAACGCAGATCGCCGTAGCGGGTGCTGTGTTCCATGGGGATTTCGATTTCAGCTTCTTTTTTTCCTTTTTTATATAAGAGCAGCGCGCAGTCCTTTTCGGCAGGAACGGCGACAGTAAAGCTTATCCACGCACCCTGGCGTTCGATGCCGGGGCGATGATAGGCTCCTTTTTTTATGGGATATCGGAATGAGGGATCCGGGGTTTTCATGGGCGTGGAGCCTCCCTTTTTGTCTGATTTTGGGGTTTTTGAAAAAATCACGAAACTTAGCCAATTATGATCATTATACCAGATTTTTTTTAAACAGTGAAGAGGAAAAGTAATACCCCGCCTTTCCCGGTCGGGAGGATGGCGGGGTATCGTCAGGTTCTACTCTTTGGGTTCTTCTTTTTTGTGGAAAATCGGTTTCTTCCATACTATTTTCCGCACGATTTTTATAATGACGAAGGCCGCCGCTGCGAGAATCGCAATGTAGGGCAGGGAGGCCAGGAACCAGATAGCGAAGCTGCGTAAGCCCTGTCCGATGTGATAGAGGTTGTCGGCCAGGCGGGTTTTTAACTCGCTTGCGAAGCTTTGTTTTTCCGGGGCGCTTTCGCGGTCTACTTCGTAGAGGCTGATGTTGACAGTGCTGTAGGAGACCTGGTTGTCGTAGGTGCGTAGGGTGGATTCGTATCGCTGCAGTTCGTAGCGGATTTCGGACAGACGGGTTTCAATTTTGATGATGTCATCCATGTTTTCGGCCTGTTCCATGAGAGTGAGCAGACGCTCCTGTTCGGTCTCCAGGGCTTGTTTGTGGCTTTCGGTGTCTACGTACTGCAGAGTGATGTCATCGACGCTTTCGCTTTTGCTGGTGACGTTGCCAAGGCCGCTGACGGTGGTGATGAAGGTGTCCAGCTTATCGGCGGGGATGCGTAAGGTCAGCCAGGCAGAGCGGTTTCCTCTTCCGTAGTAGCTGGTTCCGTTTACCTCAGAGGTTTCCGTGTATCCGCCGGTCTCGGTAACTTTGGCCTGGATACCGGAAAGTACTGTCTCAAATTCTCTGGTCTCCATGTTCAGAGTGACGGTTTTGATCAGCTTCTGGCTGGTGTTCGTCGGTATCTCGATGCCGGATTCGGCGGTGACTGCGCCGTCTTCCGCCACGTCGTCCCAGGCTTCATTTTCATATGCGCCGGCTTCTTCGGTTACGCTGGCAGCACTCATGGTATCTTTGGATGCTCCGCCGCAGCCTGCCGCCAGTGCGCCTGCCATCAGGATAGCCATGATCCATGCTCTCTTTTTCATTTATTTACCTCCAATTCTTCTTCCAATCCCTGTTCTACGCTCTCGAATCGGAATCCGGCACTGAAGGGTACGCCGTCCACGTAGGTGATAATCCGGTAGGCGTCCGCGTCATAGTCCAGGTCGTAGGCTGTGAGTTCCAGCTCTTCATCCTGGGCCATGCCGGGCTCCAGCACCACCGTGGTATCCTGCCCGACGGGCTCGGTCTTTCTGGGTATCACATACCAGGCTCCTCCGCTTTGTACCTGTAATTCCATATTGGCGTTATAGGAAATGGGCGTCTCACTGATGTTACCGATTGTGATTTTTACCAGTTTCGCTTCTCTTGCAATCACGGGGCTGGACACCAGGGTCTTCACGCTCTCGGTCTCGCCGGTTACACTCTGCTCCTGGGCCAGATAGATGTCGCGGCCTGCGAAGGTGATTTTCTCCGGTGCTTCTTCTTTCTCTTCTGCAGATGCGGCAGCGGTGGTGTCTTCGGCGCTTTCGCTCGTGTCTTCCACGTCTTCGAACACAGCCTCCTCCGTGCTGTCCTGCGCGGCCGACGCCGTCTCCGGAGCTGCTGTGTCAGCGCTCCCGCTCTTCTTTCCGCTCGTCAGAAATAAGCCCGTGCAGACGCCGCCCACCACCAGCACCGCCAGGATACAAGCCGCAATCTTATTGAAGCTGTAGACAAATTCCCGGCTGGTGATGGTGCTTTTCTCCCGCTTCGGCCTGCCGCCCGCATCCAGAAGCTCCTGCATGCTCTCCTGAAATTCTTCAGAATACCGATGCATCCGGGCGATTTCCCGCTCAGAGGGGATAAAGCTCAGCTGCTCCTCCATACATTCGTCGGCGGCCTCCGCAAGCAGTTCCTTTTCCAGTTCTTCCCGTTTCTTATCGTCCCGCACTGCCTGCCACCTCCTTTGTCAGCATGTTCTGAAGCTTTTTCCGCGCCCGGAAGTACCGCACGTTGACGGTTTTGGAAGAGATTCCCAGTAAATCGCCGATTTCCCGGTCCGAAAGCCCGTGTACATATTTGTATTCGAAAATCACGCGGTAGTTCTCCTCCAGCTCCAATACGCAGGCTACGATGGCGTTATAATTTTCTCTGGTTATGTACTGGCTTAAGGCGTCCGGCTGACCGGCGGGAATGTCGTACTCCAACTCTTCCACGGACAGGTCTCCCTTTTGTTTTCGCAGAATGTCGATGGCCTTGCTTTTCACAATCGTCATCAGAAACTTTCGGGTTTTGGAACTCTCGACAACTTCAATCTTGTCCAAATGTCTGGTCAGCGCCAGAAAGGTCTCCTGTACGGCGTCCTCCGCCAGATGATCGTCGCCCAGCATCTGGTTGGCCACATACCAGCAGAAATGCTGATACTGCTCGTAGACCTCTGTAAATTTTTCTTTCTCGTCCTGGGTGTCCAGTATGGACAGATACATCAGCATGCGCGTTCCTCCCGTAATGATTCAGCACCTTCATCCCTTCATCATTACGGGATTCGCAGATTCGATGAAGTATACTGAATACGTTGTTACATCTACTATAACGCATTTTGTTTGCTATTTACTACAAAAAATACTTAATTTTTTATGAACCGTATGAAAACTTTTTTCGAAACCGCGGACGGATTTCAGGCCGGGTTTTGACAGAAAAGAAAAAACCGACATATGAATGCCGGCTTTTTCTTTCTATACTATCCGTTTCTCTTCTATTATGACTCGGTGCTGTAGTTCGGAGCCTCTTTGGTGATATGGATATCATGGGGATGGCTCTCCTTCAGGGACGCCGCGGTAATCTTAATGAAGCGGCCTCTCTGCTTCAGCTCTTCGATGGTCGGTGTTCCGCAGAGTCCCATACCGGAACGAAGTCCGCCCAGCATCTGGAAAATGGTATCCTCTACGCTTCCCTTGTATGCCACACGGCCCTCTACGCCTTCGGGAACCAGCTTCTTTGCTCCCTCCTGGAAATAGCGATCCTTGCTGCCGTTCTCCATCGCTGAGATAGAACCCATGCCGCGGTATACTTTATATTTTCTTCCCTGGAACAGCTCGAACTCGCCCGGCGCTTCGTCACAGCCTGCGAACATACTTCCCATCATGCAGACATTTGCACCTGCGGCAATGGCCTTGGTGATATCTCCGGAGTACTTGATACCGCCGTCAGCGATAACCGGGATGCCGTATTCCTTCGCTACCTCATAGCAGTCCATAATCGCACTGATCTGCGGTACGCCGATACCGGATACCACACGGGTGGTACAGATGGAACCCGGTCCGATGCCGACCTTGACTGCGTCCGCGCCTGCCTCAATCAGGTCTCTTGCTGCTTCGCCGGTAGCGATATTGCCAGCGATCAGCGGCAGTTCCGGATATGCTTCCTTGATCATCTTCAGACAACGGATAACGTTTGCAGAATGTCCATGGGAAGAATCCAGCACAATCACATCTACCTGCGCCTTTACCAGGGCGTCCACACGCTCCAGCGCATTGCTGGTGATGCCGACACCTGCGCCGCAGAGCAGTCTGCCCTTCGCGTCCTTCGCAGAATTGGGGTACTTGATCTGTTTTTCAATATCTTTGATAGTGATTAAGCCCTTCAGATTGAAGTCGTCGTCTACGATAGGCAGCTTCTCTTTTCTTGCCTTGGCGAGGATCGCCTTTGCCTCCTCCAGCGTAATGCCTTCCTTCGCGGTAACCAGTCCCTCGGAGGTCATGGACTCTTTGATTTTCTTGGAAAAATCTGTCTCGAACTTCAGATCGCGGTTGGTGATAATACCCACCAGCTTCCGGCCCTCGGTAATCGGTACGCCGGAGATGCGGAACTTCGCCATCAGCTCATTGGCGTCCGCCAGGGTGTGCTCCGGGGATAAATAAAACGGGTCGGTGATAACGCCGTTCTCAGAACGCTTTACCTTGTCGACTTCCTCTGCCTGCTTTTCGATGGACATATTCTTGTGGATAATTCCGATACCACCCTGTCTTGCCATGGCGATGGCCATGCGATGCTCGGTAACGGTGTCCATGCTGGCACTCATCATCGGGATGTTCAGCTTGATGGTCTTTGTCAGATGCGTCGTCAGATCCACCTGATTCGGAATCACCTCGGAATAGGACGGTACCAAAAGTACGTCGTCAAAGGTAATGCTCTCTCCAATAATCTTACCCATTTTATTCTCTCCTCTCAAGTCATTATTCTGATATTCTTTTGTGTCCGTGTAAGACGGTTATTAATAACTTATCTTAACGAAAAGATTCTGAATTGTCAATACATGTTCGCCGAAAAAAAACACAAAAAAGGCCGCGCAAAAACGGCTTTTTTTGATTCATAATATTTTTTAATTACTGTTCTTTTGTGTCTCCGATAAATTGCACACGTTCCGAACATTTGTCTTTCTATCGCGGTCATTCTATCATTTTCTCAGAACAGAATGGTCAATGCCACACAGCCGGCCAGGAAGATCCAGTCCCGCAACCGGACCCGCACTTCCAGATATTCCGTCCGCTCTTCTTCGCCGGAAAAGCCTTTCGATTCCATAGCGATAGCCAACTCCTCCGACCAGCGGACTGATTTTACCAGCAAGGGCTTCAAAAGCGCCGGAGATACGGGAAACACAGAGATTCCCCTGGCCCGGAAGGCCGCTCTGGTTCGCTTGTACTCCTGTACCGCCTGTGGAAAGATTCCCCAGGCTGCCAGAAGGCCGTAGGCCCAGACCTGCGGCAGGCGGAACTGCTTCTCAAAGGATTTCACCATCAAAATCCGGTCTGTCGTCAGGGTAAACAGGAACCCTACGCCTGCATAGGCCAATACCCGGCTGGCCTGGGCAATCCCATTCCATACCTTGGAATCACTGACGATAAAATCCGCTGCTGCCACCGGCATAGAAGCATCCGCAGAAAATCGGTAGCCAGTAAAAAACATTCCAACCGCAGCCAGCAGAATCGGAACCAGCAGAATTCCCAGCGTCTTTAACTTTACCCTGGAACACAGCAAAGCTGCCATACACAGGAAAAAGACAGCCAGATTCAGCGCCGGCTCATACCGGAACGCCAGTACGAAGGTCACACCCAGCAGTGTCACAAATTTTATAGCCGGATTCAGTGTACGCATAAGCTTCCTCCCTTCAGTTCCAGGATCTCGTCTGCGTAATCCTGCGCCAACTGTCGATCATGAGTGGAAAAAATCAGCGCCACTCCATGCTCTCTTGCCTGTCTGCAGAGAGAATCCATAATCGCCGCCGTATTATTCCGATCCTGAGCATAGGTCGGCTCATCGCAGACCAGCACCTTACAGGGATAAGCCATCAGAGCTGCCACGCCCAGGCGTCGCTGCTGTCCCTGGCTCAGCATATAGGGAGAAATATCCCGGTAGCGCCAGAGCCGGATGCCCCGCAGGATTTCCTCGGTTTTTTCTTCCGCGTCCTCCCGCTTTTTCAGTCCCACCAGAATCTCTTCCCTTACCGTATCGCTCACAAACTGATCCTGGGGATTCTGTGTGACAAATCCAATTTTTCCCAAATCTTTTTTTCGAAGCTTTCGGAGATCCCGGCCCTGAAGCAGCGCCTGCCCCTGATAGGAATAAAGACCGGATAAAGCTCCGAACAGGCTGCTCTTCCCGCAGCCGCTTTCTCCCAGGACTGCGTAAATACAGCCGGAGCGGAATGAGCCGTTCACATTCCGGAAAATAACGTTGTTCTGATGACGAAGCGTCAGATTCTTTAATTCCAGCACCACATCTCCCGGATCTGCCTTTGGAAGCTTTGGCTCATAGGCTTCTCCCGGCACGATAACGCCAAGCTCCTTCAAAAGCTCCGGATCCAGTGTATTTGCATCCATCACTTCCGGACGCAGAACGCCATTTTCCATGACCCGTACCTGATCTGCGATACCCAGCCAGTTCTCCAGCCGGTGATCCACCGCCAGAATTCCTATTCCCCGGGTCCGGTTCAGTTCCTTTAATTTTCCCGCAATCATACGGGCAGAAGCGTCGTCAATATTGGCAAACGGCTCGTCCAGCAAAAGCCATTTCGGCGCCAGCAGGGTCAGGCAGGCCAGCATCACCTTCTGTCTCTCTCCGCCGGACAGACTGTGCAGGGTCCGTTCTTTCAAATGGGAGATTTCACAAAATGCCAGAGCCTTCTCCACCTGCTCCATCATAGCTTCCCGCGGCGTACAGATATTTTCCAGGCAGAACAGGAGCTCATGCTCCACCGTATCCATACAGAACTGCAGCTCCGGGTTCTGGAACATCATGCCCACCAGGGTACACCGTTTCTTCGGCGTCAGGCTGTCCGGTCGAACGCCCTCCACCTCCAGCGTTCCGGAGCGCAGCACTCCGGCGCTGTGCGGGTAGATTCCCGCCGCCAGATACAAAAGGGTAGACTTTCCGCACCCGGAAGCGCCGGTGAGAATGGTAATCTCACCGGCGTCAAACTCCGCAGATAAATCCGAAAGGATATCCTTTCGATCTTCAAAATAGGTAAATTTTAAATGCTCGATTCTGATACTCATGCTTCAAAATACTCATTGGTGAATTCCCGCTCGGTTCTTCCGGAAATTACGCCGCACTCTACAAGGAAATCTGCCATCCGGTTCCATCTCTGGGCGTCAATTCTTCCCCAACGTCCTTCCTTGTCCAGAAGAATCGGTGCCAGATGCTTCTGACTGCGGATCAGCAGAGACTCTGTTGCGTCTGCCGGCAGCATATCGCGTACCTCCATCACGGTCTCTTCCGGATGCGCAGCTACCTCACGGTAAGCCCGATCTACAACCTTCAGGAAGCGGCGGACTGCATCCGGTCTGTCGCGCAGGACTTCCTCGGAAGCTGCCATGGCCGGTGCGCAGAAATCAAAGATAGGATCCACATCTCCCAGATTGAAATAATTGATTTCCTTGCCAGCCTCCAGCAATACCTGATTTTCCCAGTTTTCATAAACCCAGGTGGCGTCTGCTACATCTCCCAGAGTCGCTACGATATCTCCCACATCCAGATTTACCAGGTTAATCTTATCATAATCACCACCGTCTGCCTCTACCACGCGGCGAATCGTTGCATGGAACCAGGCCGGAGTCCAATGGGTCAGACGTTTTCCCTCCAGCTCTCTGGGGCGGGTAATCCCTGCTTCCTTCAGAGACACAATACCAGAATCACACTTCTGGGTCATAACCGCGATACCGGTCAGATTGATTCCCCGCTCCCGGCATTCCAACATGGCAATCTCCGGGCCGCAGACGAAATCGCCTCCGTGAAGCTCCATCTCTCCGTGTACCTCACCGAAGATCTCCACATCCAGATTGGCCTCCTGAAACCAGCCTCTCTTCTGAGCCAGCAGATAACCCGTATGGTTCGTATTCGGGAACCAGTCCAGAACAAGCTTTAACTTATCCATTTTAATCCTCCTCGTCATATACCTTGCCAATCTTAGCCTTCGCGCCGATGGCATAGCTCTTTACTACACCGGTCTTTGCCAGTCCGTCGCCTGCCAGCTTACAGATCACGCCGGAGAATACAATGGCGCTCACGAAGCGTACAGCCAGCTGGGCAATCAGAAGTCCCGGAGCCAGTGCAATATAGTTCAGATAATACAGCTCATAACAGAAAATAAAGCTTGCGGAAAATACGCTTGCCAGGGACATGCTTGCCAGATCCCATTTCTTATAGCGGAATAAAGCGAAAGCAAGCTCTGCGCCCGCACCCTGAATCATTCCGGTCAGAACTACGGTTACACCGCCGGAATTGCCCATCAGAAGCTCTACCGCAGAAGCCAGCACCTCTGTTACCAGTGCTACGCCGGGCTTCCGGATAATGTAGGCTGCCAGCGTAGCCGCCATAAACCATACACCGTAGATAATCTCAAAGGAAAAATTGGAAAATCCTGTAGGCGCAAGTACGGTGGAAAGTACGACTCCTCCGTCAAAAACCGCCAGATATACGGCCGAAAATACGACTCCAAGAATCGCCATCATAATGATGTCCTTTAATTCCCATTTTTTTGTTGTCATGTTACTTTTCCTCCTGAAAGTATGTTTTTTCACTGAACCTTTAGAAGTCTGGGCAAATAAAATAGAATCCTGCTCTGCAGGATTCTCCGGGCGCTCGTTTGCTCAATTATTACAAATACACTCCCTACAATGGCATTATCCAACAGGTTCATCGGGTCATGAACAGTTCCAGTCCAAATCTCAGCCAGCTTCTGCCAGCACCCCATTGCTTGTTGTTCAGTTTCCCATAAAGTATAGCATGGACCAGGGAAAATTGCAAGGAGTTCTTAGCCCGGATCCAGCGTCCCGGTTCGAACCTTCCGCTTCAAAGCAAATACCCCGCGGCAGGTTAAATCCTGCCGCGGGGCGCCTGTTTTTCTTCCTTGGACTTATATTCGAAAACCACTTACGTGGTTTTCTCATTAACACATCAGGTGAAACCAAATGCCCAGCTATGCCGGTCGCTTGGTTTCCTGCTGATGTGTTACATCATTCCGCCCATGCCGCCGCCTGCGGGCATTGCGGGTGTTTCTTCCTTAATGTTTGCTACACAGCTCTCTGTGGTAAGGAACGTAGATGCTACGCTGGTTGCGTTCTGCAGAGCGCTTCTTGTTACCTTTGCGGGGTCAAGAATACCTGCGTCTACCATGTTCACATACTCTTCATTCAGTGCGTCAAAACCGACTCCCGGATCGCTCTCTCTTACCTTGTTGATGATAACTGCGCCTTCCAGCCCTGCATTTGCAGAGATATGGAACAGGGGAGCCTCCAGTGCCTTCAGGATAACCTTTACACCGGTCTTCTCATCGCCTTCTGTAGTATCAAGCAGCTTCGCTACCTGCTTGGTTGCGTGGATATACGCGGATCCGCCGCCTGCGATGATACCTTCCTCTACAGCCGCCTTGGTAGCTGACAGAGCATCCTCCATACGAAGCTTTGCTTCCTTCATCTCTGTCTCAGTTGCAGCGCCTACACGGATAACTGCTACGCCGCCTGCCAGCTTTGCAAGTCTCTCCTGCAGCTTCTCGCGGTCGAAATCAGACTTGGTCTCTTCGATCTGCGCGCGAATCTGAGCGATACGCTGCTGGATATCTTCCTTGGAGCCTGCGCCCTCTGCGATGATGGTGTTCTCTTTCTGAATCTTTACAGACTTTGCAGTACCCAAATCTTCAAGCTTCGCATCCTTCAGCTCGCGTCCCAGCTCCTCGGAGATGACGTTTGCGCCTGTCAGGATTGCGATATCACGCAGCATCTCTTTTCTTCTGTCGCCATAGCCCGGTGCCTTTACACCAACTACCGTGAAAGTTCCACGCAGCTTGTTCATAACCAGAGTAGTCAGAGCCTCGCCCTCGATATCCTCTGCGATAATCAGAAGCTTTCTGCCGCACTGTACGATCTGCTCCAGCAGCGGAAGAATCTCCTGGGTTGTGGAAATCTTCTTATCTGTAATCAGGATATACGGATTATCCAGATTTGCTTCCATCTTCTCCATGTCTGTTGCCATGTAAGCGGAAATATATCCTCTGTCGAACTGCATACCTTCTACCAGATCCAGCTCGGTCTTCATGGTCTTGGACTCCTCAATAGTGATAACGCCGTCGTTGGTAACCTTCTCCATAGCGTCTGCTACCATGTTGCCAACTTCCTCATTTCCGGAAGAAACAGCTGCTACTCTTGCGATCTGATGCTTTCCGGTTACCGGGCTGCTCATCTCCTTAATAGCCTCTACTGCGGCGTCTGTCGCCTTCTTCATACCCTTTCTCAAAACGATCGGGTTCGCTCCTGCTGCCAGGTTCTTCATACCTTCATGAATCATAGCCTGTGCCAGAACAGTTGCTGTAGTGGTGCCGTCACCAGCTACATCATTGGTCTTGGTCGCTACTTCTCTTACCAGCTGGGCACCCATGTTCTCAAACGGATCCTCAAGCTCGATCTCTTTTGCAATGGTAACACCATCGTTGGTAATCAGGGGCGCGCCATACTGCTTATCCAATACTACGTTTCTTCCCTTCGGTCCGATGGTTACTCTTACGGTATTTGCAAGCTTATCTACACCGGCTTCCAGTGCTTTTCTGGCGTCTACGCCATATTTGATTTCCTTAGCCATTTTTAATTCCTCCAGTTTCTTTTTTCAGATTTTTATATCATTATTCGGCCATATCCTGACGGATATGCACGCTCCGCTCAGGATGCCATTCGGCAAAGAATAATATCGAAAGATATTATTCTACAATTGCAAGGATGTCATTCTGCTTTACAATCATGTATTCCTCATCGCCAAGCTTTACTTCATTTCCGGCATACTTGGAATAGATAACTTTATCGCCAACCTTTACGTGCATGGTAATCTCTTTTCCGTCTACCATTCCGCCAGGTCCTACTGCTACAACCTCAGCCTGCTGCGGCTTCTCCTGGGACTTGCTTGCCAGAATAATTCCGGATGCGGTAGTCTCCTCTGCTTCAAACTGCTTCAGTACAACTCTGTCTCCCAACGGTACTAATTTCATTTCTATTCCTCCTTGGATCTTGTTCTTATCCTTTTTATTATTAGCACTCACTCACTACGAGTGCTAACTTACGGTTATTATATTAATGCTTTCCTCAAAATTTGTCAACCGCTTTTTTGGATTTTATGGTTTTTTTAGAAAAGGAAAAACCCCGCCATTCGACAGGGTTTTCCTTTTCTCCTATTTATACTTCTTCCAGTTTCTTTAATACATTTTCAACTGTCAGTCCGTATTTTTCTTTTACCGCCTTCAGCGATCCGGATTCTGTAAATACGTCTTCTACTCCTACTCTCGCCAATGGCGCATGTTTCGGCATGTCGCAAATAGTCTCTGCAACCAAGCCTCCCAGGCCACCTATAATGGAATGATTTTCGATGGTTACAATTTTTTCAACTTTCTCAGCTACTGCGCGAATCAATTCTCTGTCAACAGGCTTTACAGAAAAAATGTTAATCAGCTTTCCCTTTTTTCCTTTTTCCCTATAGGCTTCGAAACTCCGCATTGCCAAATCCGTAGTGGAACCCTCATAAATCATCGCAAAATCATTACCCTCATCTTCCAGCACAACTGCCTTTCCCATTTTCATCTGCTGTTTTACCGGAAGGTTGGGAACGCTGTCTCTGGCACATCGGATATACACAGGCCCGTTATATGCAAGAGCTATTTTTACCGCTTCTCTGAGTTCGTCCGGATTTGACGGAACCAGTACCTTCAGATTCGGCAGAACTCTCATCAACGCCAAATCCTCGTCCGCATGATGCGTCGCTCCGTCATAACTGCCGTCCATACCCGGATGCGTAGCAATCAGTTTTACATTGGCATTTGCATAGCAAATCTGTCTCAACTGTGTCCAGCAGGTTCCTGATACGAAAATTGCGAAATTTACGTAAAACGGGATTTTGCCTTCCGCCGCCATTCCTGCCGCTGCCGACATTGCGTTCTGCTCCGCGATACCAAGTTCGTAAAACCGTTCCGGAAAAGCCTCCTGAAATCGGTTGGTAGTCGTGGATTTGGCCAGATCACTGTCAATGACACAGATATCCGGATTTTTTTCTCCGTACTCCACCAGAACCTTTCCGACGAGTTCTCTCAGCGTAATCATATCATACTGCATGCGCCAGTTCCTCCTCTTTTTTCGTCAGATCCTTCATCGCAACCTCGTACTCTTCGTCACTCAGGCCGCTGGAATGCCATTTGGGTACATTTTCCATAAAGCTGACACCCTTTCCCTTTACTGTGTTCGCAACGATAAACGTCGGTTTTCCCTTTGTCTCTTTTGCTTCTGACAGCGCACCCAGAATCTGCTCCATATTATGTCCATCGATCTCAATCACATGATATCCAAAGCTGGATAATTTTTCCTTCAAGGGCTCTAGATTGAGAATCTCATTGGTGGGATGACCGGAAGACAGTTTGTTATAATCTACAATATAGACCAGGTTGTCCAGCTTATAATGAGCCGCAGCCATCAACGCCTCCCAGATCTGCCCCTCCTGCATTTCTCCATCTCCAGCTATCGCATACACTCTGTGCGTATCACCAGTCTGTTTTTTCATCAATGCCATACCCAGCGCCATGGAAAAGCCCTGTCCCAAAAGCCCTGTAGTACCGTCCGTTTCCGGAATATCTCTTGTGAAAGGATGACCCTGCAGTCTGGAATTAATCTGCCGGAAAGTAGGAAACCATGCTGGATCAATGATACCCTTTTCTGACAGTTCTGCATAAATTGCCGGTACAGCATGTCCTTTGGAAAGCACTACCCGTGTTCTTTCCTTTTCCCTGAAATCAACCTCATTTTCATAGATGGCTGTCAGAATATCAATTACAGAAAGGGCTCCTCCAACATGTCCCACTCCGGCGCGATATACCATTTCCACGATATGTTTTCGATTCTGATTTGCAAGCTTTTCCAACTGCTTTGCGTCTTTCATGTCTCTTATACCCTCCGATAGCTTTTACCATTTACCTAATGCTTTTCCGATGAAATTGAAAATAATTCCAATCAGATTGAAGTCAGTCTCCGGGAAACTTGTTCCGGAAAGTCCCACGCTCTGCATAATCGGATAAATAATAGCTGGTCCTACAGAAATCAAAATACCAGTAATAAATGCTCCCAGAACGCAACCCTTCCAACCGCCGCGCGCATTTCCGAATACACCGGCTGTAGCGCCGATAAAGAAAAACGGAATTGCCACCGGAATCATAACAGTTGTTTTCATAGCCGCCATTACAAACATACAAATCAGTCCTGCCACATATGCAGAGATAAATCCGAGTACTGTCGCAGTCGGTGCATACGGGAATACAACCGGGCAGTCCAGAGCCGGTTTTGCACCCGGGATAAACTTCTCTGTAATTCCTACAAATGCCGGAACAATTTCACCCAGGAACAATCTTACACCGGTAATGATTACATACAAACCACCGGTAAAGGTCAGGGTCTGCATCAGCGGCCATACCAGCCAGTGGGTTCCGCCTGCCAGAGTCTCAACTGCCGCTTTTCCCGCTACAATTGCAGCGATATAATAAATAATTCCAATAGACAGTGATACGGATACGATATAATCCTTAAACATGGAAAGCCAGCCGGGAAGATTGATATTCTCTGTGCTGTCCTTCGGATCTCCTACCTTACTTCCCAGCCAGCCTGAAAAAGCATACGCCAGGGTGCAGTAATGACCAATTGCAATCTCGTCGCTTCCCGTTACTGCGTTCATAGATTTCTGCGCAATCGCCGGGTACAGTGCCGCCGCAAAGCCATGGATAACCGAACCTACCAGAATTGCAGCCACGTCGGATAAACCAAGCGCTTTCAGAAGAACAGCCAACAATGCGGACAGAAACAGACTGTGACCTCCGGTCAGGAAGATATACTTAAACTTCGTAAATCTTGCAATAATCAGGTTACATATAAATCCGCCAACCATAATCAGAGCAATAACCATTGGAAACAGCGTCTGGGCTTGCGCTGTAATCGCCTCAGAAATCGGAGTTACACCCTCCAGCCCGAAAGCCGTTACAAACAGTGACTGGAATCCATTCAGTGCCCCCTGCGCCGCAGAAGATCCGATACCAAAAATTAAAAATCCTACAATTGTCTTAATGGTTCCGGCGATAACCTTTTCCGCTGGTTTTCTCTGAATCAGAAGGCCTGCCAGAGCCAGAAGGCCTATCAGCAATGATGCTTCTCCTAAAATGTCATAAACTACAAACTGTAATACTGCCATTTTTAATCCCCCTTTTTCTTCTGTTATTCAGTCTGTGCAAAATATTTGTCAAGTTCCTGCTGCAGATATTCCGTATCCATAATGTCTTTTACACCGATTACATAAGCCGGAGAATTTTTAAATTCATCAATCAAATCCTCCATTGTAATGATCAGGTCTACATTCTGCTGTCCGGCAAAACCGCTGAATGCGTCATGGGTCACATCCATCGGATATCCTTTCTTATCAATCAGCTTTTCCACCTTGATTTTCAGCATCATAGAACTTCCCATTCCGGTTCTGCACATAATCAGGCATTTTTTTCTGCGTGTCATAGTTGTTCCCTCCCTTCTTCCTTATCTGCTGCTTTCATGAGTTACAATATATGAAATAACGTCGGCAGGCTTCTTCGCCTCCTCCAATACAGCCACAAATTCTTTTTGTTCCAAAAATTCCGCCAAATCCTGAAGCGCTCCCAGATGCGACTCCGCATCTGTAGTTGCCAGCATAAAAATGTATTTTACGGGATCATTTGATTTGTTTCCAAAATTTACCGGAGTCTTCAATCTTACAAACGACATGGATGTTCTGATAACCCCGATTTTGTTTGTTGCATGCGGAAGAGCTACGCCCTTTGTAATCACGATATAAGGCCCTACCTCATTGACGTTATCTATCACTGCTTTTATGTATTCTTCTGTGATATCTCCTTTTTCTACCAGGAGTTTCCCAGATTCCCAAATACACGCCTGCCAGTCCTGACACTCTGCATCCAATCGCATGCTTTGTTCTTCCAATAATTCACTTAACATATACTGCTTCCCCTCTTTCTTTTTTCTTTCTTCCAATGGAAAATTTTTCAGCATCTGTTTCAGGTCATCCTCCTGATCGCGTCCTGCATAATTTTGAAGCAGATGCCCCAACCACTTCGCTGTATCGCTCCACTGGGCATAATTTTCCAGCGGCTTTTGTATATCAAATCCCAAATCCAGAAGTCTTTTGCCTATTCGGGCTATATCTTCTCTTTTAAGAACAGGACTTACCTGTACACTGTTGTACTCCTCCCTCAATGGAATAGTTGTAACAATCAAATCCACCTCTGTTTTTTTCAGAAACTGTTTTAATTGATGTTCTGCAACCGCACCTTTGATATTCAGACAAAATTTTTTTTGAAGCCCGGTTGCAACCAGTTCTGACGTTCCTATCCCGGTAGCACAGACTACCACCACATCGGCCAGCCTGCTTCTGTTCTGTTCTTTCCGATACATGGCTGTGGCAAAATGAAGCAGGATATACGCTATCTCATCATCACTGTCCACGATCATACCAGAGTCCATATCATTTCGGACTACACTGCAGATTTCCCTGTACAACTGTGGATAACTGCAAATCAATTCCTCCTTCAGTGGATTTTCCAGAAGCATACCGGATTTTTTCTGTATATACATACGTTCAAATGTTGAAGAAGACTTTCGTATAACTTCTCATCCTCTGAAAAATCACAGCCTATTCTCCTTCCCACAAGTGAAATCATACGGATGCAATAGTACTCCAGTGAAATATCGCCACTGCTTCTTTCTTTTATGGCAGCACTGGACTTTGCTCCAATATGAAGCGCCACATAATGGACTTCTGTATCAGGAAGCTCTATTTTAAAATTTTGATTGAGCCTTCCGATAATCCGCCAGGCCATCCGGTACTGAATGCTTTCCATATCTGCCCCAAATTTTTCAAACCTTTCTTCATAGCACCCTCCGCTGCGGAAACGTTCGATCGACAGTGCTATATGAAGTACCAGTGCCTCGTAAGCCACATCTGCAAGATATGTGGAAAATTCTTCTTCCGCCTCAGCCACTATCTGACGGATTTCCTCCAAATCCTCTTCCATGAACCATTGTCTGTAAACATCTGTGGCCTGATATTCATTTCCATGTTTTATCTGATTTAAATCCCGGATAATTTTAGCCAGGCTACTTCTTCGCTCCGCCTCATCCGCTTTTATACAAAGGCCTTTTCCTCTATCTCCCGCAAAAGAAATGTCGTTTTTTTCACAGTACTCTTTTATGGCCACAATATCCTTATTTACTGTAGCTCTGCTCACACAATACTTATCTGCCAGCTCCTGAATGGTGTTATATCCCTCCTGCCAGCACAAATCAAACAGCATCAGTAGCATACGTTCCTCTGCGCTTATCCGATCTGTATAGAAATCCCGGATATTCAAATCCGCTGTCGGAATTTGATTTTCGCCAATTGGCATAGACGCTACTTTATTTGTCACTTCAATGCAGGCTTTTCCCGTTTTTTGCTGCAGGTATTCGTTCAGTATCTGGATATCATAACGTACCGTACGCAGATGAATTGAAAACAATTCTGCTATTTTTTCCATATCCATGTTGCCGTCTTCTGACAACATTTTCAGTTCGTATTTTTGTCTAATATTCATATCTCATCCCTGTCCTTATTATCGCTTCTCCCTGGTCTTTTATCAAGTTCAACAATTTTCACTCCTATTTGGCCTGTAATTATACTATCTTTGCGCAAAAGCAAAAAACCATTTTACTATGCTTTCACATAATAAAATGGTTTTTATCCTTTCTCTTTTAACTTACCATCTAAGACTCTTTCTTCAGCTTCGCCAATTCATCGAACACCACGTCGTTCACGACCTTAATGTAGGTTCCCTTCATTCCGGAGGAACGGGATTCGATGACGCCTGCGCTCTCGAATTTGCGGAGGGCATTGACGATGACGGAGCGGGTGATGCCTACGCTGTCGGCGATACGGCTGGCTACCAGGATGCCCTCGTTTCCCTTCAGCTCGTCGAAGATATGGGTGATGGCTTCCAGCTCGGAGAAGGACAGTGTGCTGATGGCGGATTTCACGATCTGAACCTTCCGCTTTTCTTCCTCATTCTCCTCATTGACGGAACGCATCATTTCCAGGCCCACAACGGTAGTGCCATACTCGCTCAAGATAATATCGTCGATATCATACTGCTCTTTATATTTGTACAGGAACAGGGTTCCCAGACGCTCGCCGGCGATGTCAATCGGAGTGATGATAGCCTGATAGTCGCGGACGTTCTCAGACTCAAAGCCCAGGGTCTGCAGGTTTACATTTTCCTTGGTGGACAGGATGCCCAGGAGACGCTCATTCAACGCTTCGTCAATATGTGCACCAACCTCGTCCACGATAAGCTCTTTGATCTCCTCCACGCCCTCGCAGTGGCTGATACCCAGTACCTTGCCCTTCTTACTGATGACCAGAATGTTGGAATTCAGGATCTCTGTCAGTACTTCACAGATATCGTTGAATACCACTTTGCTGGAATTGTTGTTATGCAGCAGCTTATTGATTTTTCTTGTTTTATCCAATAATTGTACGCTCACTCTGTTCCCTCCATTGTATTTTCTTTCTGAAAGCGTGATTTCAAAAATGTGATTTCTCTCTTTTTCACTTTATTTTTATAACAACTCGGAATTTATATGAATTTTATCACAATTCTACCCGTTTTTCAAGCTATTTTTTCTAAATTTTCTGACTACTCAGCACTATTTGTACAGGCAATCATTACTCGTCTTTCTTCTTCGGCATCACATGACCGCAGGTCTCATTGGCGCAGACCAGCTTGTTGCCCTTTTCTACCATATAGCTGCCGCAGACCGGGCACTTCTCCTTCGAGGGCTTCTGCCAGGACATGAAATCGCACTCCGGATTGTTCTCGCAACCGTAGTATTTTCTTCCCTTTTTGGTTCTGCGCAGCACCACATCCTTTCCGCACTTGGGACAGGGTACTCCGATTTTTTCCAGATAAGGCTTGGTATTGCGGCATTCCGGAAAGCCCGGGCAGGCCAGGAAGCGTCCATGGGGACCATATTTGATCACCATATGGCGTCCGCATTCCTCGCAGACCACGTCCGTCACCTCGTCCTCAATCTTTACTTCCTTCAGTTCCTTTTCCGCAGCCTCCACGGCTTTTTCCAGATCCGGGTAGAAGTTCTCCACGACCGTCTTCCAGTTGACAGTTCCCTCTTCTACACAGTCCAGAAGTCCTTCCATATTTGCGGTAAAATCTGTCTCCACAATGCTGGGGAAGGCCTGCTTCATCATATTGTTGACTACCTCGCCAAGCTCGGTCAGATACAGGTTTTTATTCTCCTTGGACACATAGCGGCGGGCGATGATCGTCGTAATGGTGGGCGCATAGGTACTGGGGCGTCCGATACCCAGCTCCTCCAGCGTCTTCACCAGCGCAGCCTCGGTATAATGGGCCGGCGGCTGGGTAAAATGCTGTTTGCTCTCAAATTCCTTCAAGGACAGCTTCGTTTCCTTGCTCAGCCCCTTCAGCAGACGGCTGTCCCCTTCCTTTTCCTCGTCCTGTACATAGACGGACATAAAGCCGTCGAAGGTAACCCGGGACGCAGACATAGTGAAACGGTACTTTCCTCCGTCCACCTTTACCGAAGAGGTCTCATAGACTGCGTCTGCCATCTGGCTGGCCGCGAAACGCTTCCAAATCAGCTGATACAGACGGAACTGCTCCCGGGTCAGGGAATCCTTGACCGTCGCCGGAGTCCGGGACAGGTCCGTGGGACGGATGGCCTCATGGGCATCCTGAATCTTTTTGCCGCTGGTTTTCGTGTTGTGTCCGGCAGACACATACGTTTCTCCATAATTGGAAGAGATATAATCGCGGGCTGCCTTTGCCGCCTCCTCGGACACTCGGGTGGAATCGGTACGCAGATAGGAAATCAGGGCTACGGTACCGCTGCCCTTGATATCCACGCCTTCATAAAGCTGCTGCGCCACGCTCATGGTCTTCTGGGTGGAGAAATTCAGCGTCTTGGAAGCCTCCTGCTGCAGGGTACTGGTGGTAAACGGAAGCGGCGCCTTCTTTACGCGCTCCCCGATCTTTACCTCGCTGACCTCATAGGAAACTCCGTCCAGTTCTTTCAGGATCTGATCCATCTCCTCTTTGGAGCGGATTGTCATTTTTCCTTCCTTCGTTCCATAGAAATGCGCCTGCAGCGGCTTTTTCCCGCCATCTGTCAGAAAATCCGCGTCCAGCGTCCAGTATTCCTCCGGTACAAACGCGTTAATCTCCTCTTCCCGATCCGCAATCAGCCGGAGCGCTACAGACTGAACACGGCCTGCGCTTAAGCCCCGCTTTACCTTCGCCCAGAGAATCGGGCTGATTCGATAACCCACCATACGATCGAGCATCCGGCGGGCCTGCTGGGCGTTCACCAGATCCATATCGATCTCCCGGGCATTTTTCAGGGATTCCTTCACCGCGCTCTTAGTGATCTCGTTAAAGGTAATCCGGTACATTTTCTTTGGGTCCAGCTTCAGCGCCTGGGACAGATGCCAGGAAATCGCTTCTCCCTCCCGGTCAGGGTCGGTTGCCAGATAGACTTTATCTGCTTTCTTCGCTTCTTTGCGCAGCTTAGCAAGAATATCACCCTTGCCGCGAATGGTAATGTATTTGGGTTCGTAGTCGTGCTCCGCGTCAAAGCCCAGCTGACTCTTGGGCAAATCACGCACATGACCCTGGGACGCCAGCACCTCATAATTGGAGCCCAGGAATTTTTTGATGGTCTTCACCTTTGCCGGAGACTCTACGATAACCAGATTCTTTGCCATAATACTTACTCTCTTTCTTTGATATCCGCTGTCTGCTGCAAATGCCCCTAAGAAAGCGTATAATAATTTTTATATACTTCTTTTGCATAGCCTTTCATTTGCAGTTTTGCCATAATGCTTAAGACTTCGCCCGGCGGCATTCCTGTCTCTCCACAGATCTCCGCCAGGTTTTTGGCCTGCAAGCGTAAACAACTATACACCAAATTTTCTGACCTTTCAAGCATAATTTTATTTTTTTGCGTTTTTTCCCAGTTAAATTCCGGTAAAATATGGAGAACTTCTAACAACTGCTCTGGAGAAATGGCAATTCCCGCGCCCTGTCTTATGAGGTTATTGCAGCCCGCGCTTAAAGCTTCTCCCAGAGGTCCGGGTGCCGCGTACACCTCGCGCCCCTGCTCCAGACCGTAATCCGCTGTGATGAGGGAGCCGCTTTTCACTCTTGCTTCTATAATAAGTACCAGATCCGACATGCCGCTCAAGATCCGGTTTCGCAACGGGAAATAGTGTTTCAGAGGACGCACGCCCGGTGGGCTCTCCGAGATAATCCCGCCCCGCCGTTCCAGCTCCATATAGATATCCCGGTTGGATTCCGGGTAACACATGTCCGCACCGCCCGCCAGCACCGCAAAGGTGGCTCCGCCCTTTTTCAGGGCTCCTCTATGGCTGCAGGCGTCAATTCCCCGGGCCATGCCGCTTATAATCTGTACTCCGGCCGCCGCAAGCTCTCCGCCAAACCATTCGGAAAGATGGCGGCCATATGCGGTGCAGTCACGGGCTCCCACGATGGCCACTGCAGGCTTCTCCTCCTCCGGGAGGCTTCCCCGGACAAAGAGGCCGCAGGGCGCGTCCGGAATCCCAAGAAGTCGTTTCGGATAGGCCGGATCCACCAGGCTTACAAAAGTGAGTTCCAGACGTTTCAGACGCTCCGCCTCCCGCTCAAACTTCCAATTTTTCCGATTTTTTGCAAGAATCGTCAGCTTTTCCTGATTAGATGGGAAGCTCTCCGACAGCTCCTTTTCACTGCACCGAAAGACCTGTTCTGGGGTTCCATATTTTCCCAGCAGCTTGTGCTCCAGCCTGGGATCGTAGAAGAGGCTGCTGCAAAACCACTGCCAGTAATCTCTTTCCGTCATATGTTACGCCCCTTTCATCCACAGGTTCCGATCCGGCGGCCGATATCCCAGCGCCTCCAGAATGTGCCCTTCTTCTATCTTCTCTTTTCCTTCCAGATCCGCAATGGTTCTGGCCACCCGGACAATCCTATGATATGCCCGGGCGCTTAAATTTAATGCATCAAAAGCGTCGCCCAGCAACACTTTTTCCTTTTTCCCCAGACCGCAGTATGTTTCCGTATCGCCTGCGCCAAGCTGGGCGTTAAACCGGACCTTCAATCCCCGGTAGCGCTCTTTTTGCAGCTCATGGGCCCGCTCCACCCGCGCGCGGATCTCAGCCGTGGATTCTCCTTCCTTTTGCTCCTGCAGATCCTCATAGCTCACCGGCGACACATTGACGCAAATATCTATGCGATCCAGCAACGGCTGGGACAGCTTGCCAAGATACCGGACCACGTCCTGTTGGGCGCATTTACAGCGGTTCCGATCGGGATAATAACCGCAGGAACAGGGATTCATGGCCGCCACCAGCATGAAATCCGCCGGAAAGGTGTAGGTGCCCGCCGTCCGACTGATACAGATCCGCTTCTCCTCCAGAGGCTGACGCAATATCTCCAGGGCTGTCCGGCGAAATTCCGGTAACTCATCTAAGAACAAAATTCCTTTGGAACTAAGGGACACTTCCCCGGGGCCCGGCACCCGGCCGCCTCCGGCCAGAGCTTCCGCCGTGGTCGTATGATGGGGCGATCGGAAAGGACGCCGTAAAAGCAGAGACTCCCGCTCCGGCAGCAATCCCGCAATACTGTATATTTTTGTAATCTCCAGACTTTCTTCCAGAGATAAATGAGGCAGGATCCCCGGGATGCGTCTGGCTATCATGGTTTTACCTGAGCCGGGCGGGCCGATCATGAGGAAATTGTGCATGCCTGCGGCCGCAATCTCCGCCGCCCGTTTCACCCCGGCCTGGCCGTGAATCTGGGCAAAATCCTCCTGACTCACGTTCCGTTCCCCCTGACCGGTAAATAACGCCTCCACATCTACCACGGTCTTTTCCGCCTGCTCCGGATGCTGTAGAATCTTTATCAGCTCTTCCAGTTTCGACACACCCACGACCTCGATATCCTGAAACACTGCGCCCTCCCTGGCATTTACCGCCGGTACAATACAGCGATGAAGCCCCAATGCCTTTGCCGTTTCCACCAATGCCAGTACGCCGGATACGCCCAACACCTGACCACTCAGGCTCAGCTCACCCACAATCATCAGACCTTCCAGATTTTTCGCCGGAATCTTCTCCATGGAACCCAGAACCGCTGCCGCCACTGCCAAATCAAATCTGGATCCTTCTTTTCGGATGCTGGCCGGAGCAAGATTCACAGTAATGCGCTTGGGTGGCAGCGGATATCCCGTATTACGGAGGGCTGTCCGTACCCGGTCTGCAGCCTCCCGCACCTCGGAGGACAGATAACCCACCATCAGAAAGACCGGCATACCTTCGCTCACATCCGCCTCCACCCGAACCGGATAGCCTTCTACGCCGCCGATGGCCGCCGATAATACCTTACAAAACAAATCGTTTCCTCTCCCATCTTTTTCTCTATTCTCTTTTTCTTCTGTAAAAATGGAAAATCCGGAGAAACCCGGAATGATCTGACCTAAAGCATACCGCATTTTCGCGGAAAAATCCGCTGTTTTATACTTTTTTTAGTTTTTTCAGCAAAGTATACAACGAGTAAAATACGCTTTCGCGAATTTTGCTCGCGTAAAAGTACGGCCGCGCCACAGCGCAGCCGTCTTTCTCTGTCTTTATTCGTATACGGTCGTGGCAATTTTGCCTCCGGCGCAGTCAAAGAAAACTGCATCGGAATACGCGTAATTGTCCATGGCGTCCCGCATTTCATAAACCATCGAATAGGAGCCGTCCGGCAGTTCGATTTCCCCGAAGGAGGTATCGGCTGTCACTGTAAAGGTATCGACAGTATAAGCCTCAAATTCATCGTCGCCGCTGGCTGTAGCCATATACCAGATGGTCGTCAGCTCATCGCCTTCTTCCAACAGGCGCAGCTCCTTGTCCGCCATACCATTGTCATCGATGCCCTGGCGCGCGCCCAGGATACTCCACTCTTCTGTGTTAAAATCATAGGCTACCTGCAAATTATAGGCTTCGCCATTTAACAGAACCGGTACTGCGTACAGGTTGTAATCCTCACTCTCGTAACTCAGTTCCATGTAAGCCAGGTTGCCGTCGATGCTTCCCCAGACGCCCCGGAAATTGTCATAGAAGATACCGTTGTCCCAGTCTGCTTCCATGTCGTTGTCGGTACCCAGAAGCAGCATCACATCATTTTCCTCATCCACATAGTAGAGAGAGAAGCCGATACCTGCCAGGATATCGTCAGCCTCCGGCCCCAGGGTCAGGTAGGATACGCCGTCCCCGTTCACATCCAGAGCCTTGCCGTCCCAGTCTGTGCTCAGCAGGTTCTCCACCTTCGGAAGCTCTGTGAAATCCATATCCGCGATGTATTCCATACCAGAGTCATCCAACTCGCCAGTCAGCTCATAGGCATAGAAATACTTAAAGGCAAGGCCTGCGCCAATGCCCGCGTAGCCGTTGAAATCATCCACGTCGCCATTGTAGGAATAATAGCAGGACAGACCGGTCGCCTCACTCCGGTACGGACCGCCCACCCGGTAGAGCACGCAATCATCCAGGGCGTCCAGCACACTCTGAGCAGATCCCAGCATATCGGCGCTCTGACGGGCCATATGGCCCAGATCCACCATGTTCGTGTATCCCTGCTCCTTCGTATTCCCGCCATAGTTCTCACTCTGTACAGCTGCCCGGGCAAACTGGGAGAAAAAGCCCGGATCGGTGCAGGCTGCAGACAGAGCCTCCGCGCCGAAGGTCTCATAAGCATCCAGAAGCGGTCCCACCCTGGTCAAATCAGTCAGGGACAATGTCGTGTTATCCTGGGTGCCAACCTCTTCACAGCCTGCATAGTAGGCGTCACAGATAATCTTACCCAGCTCCTCGCCATCCATATCAGGATTCTCTGCCAGAGCGCCCACCCACTGGGAATAATACCAGCCATTGGCCGGTTCTGTCTCCTCGGAAGCCACCAGATAATGAGCAAGGTCTGAGAAAGCATTGGCCACGTCCACGGTCGCCATCAGGCAGGTGTCAAAGCCGATCAGCTCCAGGGGCGGATTTTCCTCGGAGGGATCCCAGATACTGGAAAATGCCGCGTACATCTCATCCAGAGTCAGCGAATCGTAACCGTATATTTCATCAAAGGATGCTCCCGATACAGAGCCGCCACCGTGATTCCAGAATACCACCGCGGTCTTTTCCGCCGGATAATTGCTCCTCGCAAAGCTCAGGAAATCAGCCAGCGTTTCTGCCTCTCCCATGCTGGCCGAAGGCTGCTCATCCACCAGATTCAGGCCTTCGCTGTTATAGACCCAGCGCTGCAGCTTGGACGCGTCTACCACGTCGTTCTGCCACTCGTTCGCGCCGCCGGTCTCAATGACCACATTTACATTTTCCGGAAGTTCTACTTCCATAAGCTCCGCCAGATCACCGGTGGCAAAGCCGCCGCCCGACTCCAGATCGCTTCCACACAAATACCAGTAGACGGACCAGGTCCCCTCTTCCCCGGAAGCCGCGCTCGCCGTTTGCGTTTGTTCCTCCCCGGTATCATCTCCACAGGCACACAGAGACAACGTCAGAGCGCAGGATAAAAATAACGCTATCCATTTTTTTCTCATACCCATTCCTCCTTCGCGGCCGGATTCATCATTTTCATCAGTTTTTTAGCCAGCGTGTGAAGCTTTTTCTCTTTCTTCTCATATTTTTCCAGATATTCTTCCACGCTGGGCTGATCCCGGTCAAAGGACGGGCCATCCACCTTCCAGTTCACTTTTCCCCAGTAGGGATGCTGGAAGCTGATAGTAATTTTAAAATTAGAGACCGGGCCCTTGGCGTCGAAAGTGGGAGCGTCCAGTGTGGTCAGACGCCGCGGTTCATTGCCAATGACCGTGGGCATGGGACTGCCGCTGCGGGTACGCTGACGCTCCGCCGCATCCTGCCGCTGCAGCATCCACTGGAATTCCTGCCGCTGCAGCAGGAACTGCTCGATCAATTTCGACATGGAACGGGCTCTCTCCGGCGCGTCGCTTTCATGACATTTCAGATTTTCCTTTCCGCTGGCGTAGATCGTCGTGCTGTCTTCCTTAATGGTAAAGGATTTAATCGCAGACGCTTCGAACACCAGCGCCCGCTCGTCATCTCTCAGGCGCAGCAGCCTGTGATCGGTATCGAGAAGCAGGCTTCCGCCGCCGAAACCGAAATCGTAACGCCAGGTCTCGGTAAAGGTGTCCCGCAGGGTCTGATTGTTGTCATAAAAGGTCAGGTACTCCCGGAACCGTGCCAGGTTCATCTCATTCACTGCGCCGTCCGGCAGATCGATTTTCCTGTCACATTCCTTGCAGATAGGCATGTCCTCGATCTTTGTGGGCAGCAGACGCGGGGTCGGATTGCCACAGATTGGACATACTTTTTTATGATTGCTGAATAATCCCATAGATTTCCTCCTGTTATCCCATTTCCAGATAGGCTTTTTTATGAAAATGCAGCAGTCGGGCCGCCACATTTACCGAAAACAGCCGTATGGTTCCGTTATATTTCGATACAGTGTCATTGTAGATCAGTCCGCTGGTATGCAGCATTTTTTCGTAGCTCTCCGCGGCATTCAGATATTTACGATAACCCGGTTCTTCCTGTACCTTCGGATATTGCTCCGCGATCGCCTGCAGTACCTGCCGGATCTCCGAAAGCAGTCGTTCCTGTCCGGCCGCCTGAGCCGGATCGCTCTCCGCCGTAACCATGCCACGCTCTGCCCGAAGCCGGTCAGCCTTTTCCCCCATAGCCGCATCATAGGCTTCCGTCAGTTCAAGAAGAGCTAACGTCGCGTCATACCAGGACGAAAGCTGTACTCCAATCTGGCTCATGGCATTTTTTATATTCTCGTCCAGCACGACTAGTCTTCGCTGCACGGAAATCAGCCAGACAGCAAGTAAAATGGCCAGCAATGCCACAATAATTCCTATTTCCATACATTTCATTACCTTTCCTGTCGAACCTGTTCCAGACAGCCCTTACAGATACAGTGTTTCTGAATTTAAAAGCAGCGGATGCGGACTAAGCCGCATCCGCTGTCCGGATTCAGATTTTTATTTACTGCATGAAATACAGTCCGTTGTAACCGGTTGTATCAGACAAAGCAATCATTACGACGCTGCCGTCATCCTGCTGCGCAAATGCGCAATAATATCTAAGTTCACTGCCATTGTTATCAAAGTATACGCCGTATCCGGTGCTGTCAGCCTCGTAGGTGCCGTCCATTTCTCCGCCACCCTGTACCATCTTGGCTGTGCCGTCTGCATTAAACACAAATTCCAGTTTTCCGCCATACTGCTCCAGTGACGCCGCAATCTCCTCATCAGTCAGCTCTTCGCCGTCCACGCAGCCGCCCGTGAAGCTCCAGGTAGTATCTGCCACATCGACCGGCTCAGTCATCATATCGATACTCCAGAGAGGACCGTCGTCGCCTTCCGCGAATTCTGTATCCTCTGCTGTCTCATCCGTTGCTTCCTCGACATCCTCAGTATCTTCCTCGGTGTCTGCGGCCTCCTCGGTAGCTGTTGTATCAGCCTCTGCTGCGTCGTCAGATCCTCCGCAGGCTGCCAGGGACAGAACTAACATGGTACCTAAAATCAGTGCTAATACTCTCTTCTTCATAACAATTTCTCCTTTTCCCGTTTTTTCTGCGGCTCTGCCGCTTTCTGATTTCAGTGTACCTGATTTGACAAAAAAAAGAGCGATTCGACATGAATCGCCCTGAATCTGCTTTCAATCTTCCTTTTTAAATCACTACCTGCTGACGGTCAAACAGATATTCCAGATAGTGGTTCTTGATATCCGAATATTTACCATGGGGAATGGGAATTTCTTCCTGATTCTGCATCACAATACTCTTGAACGAAAGGTTCCCAATATAATCCATATTGATGAGATAGGAACGGTGCGGACGCAGAAAATTTCCATAGGCGCCCAGCTGTCCGGCCAGTTCATCCAGCCGCCCCTGGCTCTCCAGCGTCTGACCATCCTTCATATAGAAGAGAAGGGTTCGGCCTCTGACCTCGCAGTAAACCAGTTTTTCCAGATCAATCCTTGTAATTCCGGTCTTACAACGCATAATCAGACTCTTCTGCTCCGCTTTTTTACACTCGGAAATGACCGAATCCATCAAACGGTAGAAACTCTCCTTCCAGATGGGCTTCAGTTGATAAAAGTATGCGCCCACCGTATAGGATTCCACCGCATACTCCGCCGAAGAGGTCAGAAAAATAATTTTCACCGCCGTATCAATCTCCCGGATTTCCCTGGCCGCGTCCATGCCGCTCTGGCCGGGCATCAGAACATCCAGAAACAGGATGTCGAAATGCATACCTTTCTCCAGCTCCGCCAGAAGCTCCAGGGGACTCTGAAAGGCCGCATACTCTATCTCTCTGTTATTCTCCACGCGATACTGATCTACCAGAATCTGCAGTTCCTTCAACACGGACAGATCGTCGTCACAAAAACCTATTTTCACCATATCCGGCTTTTCTCCCCTCTTTTGTGTATCCGGCATTTGTCGCTTCTATTATAAGCGGACTGCTCTGGCAGATCAAGTTATTCCTGCGGAAAATATTCCCGCAGCTTCAGCAGGGCGTTTTTCTCGATCCGGCTGATGTAGGACCGTGAGATTCCAAGCTTCGCCGCGATCTCACGCTGGGTGTACTCCTTTCCATGATAGAGGCCGTAGCGCATCACCAGCACAGTCCGTTCGCGCTCGGTCAGGATCTCCGAAAGCAGCCCATAAAGCTTCCGGCTGTCCTCCTTGAGACAGACCCTGGAAAACGCGTCCCGTTCCCCGCTCTCCATGATGTCTAAAAGATGAATTTCATTGCCCTCTTTGTCCGTGCCGATGGGATCATAATAGGAAGTTTCCCGGGCGGTTTTCTTTTTGGAGCGGAAGTACATCAGGAGTTCATTCTCCACACACCGTGCTGCATAGGTTGCAAGCCTTGACCCCTTCCCGCTGTCGAAGGTCGTCACAGCCTTGATAAGCCCGATGGTCCCGATGGATATCAAATCCTCCGTCTCTTCCCCTGTGCCCTGGTATTTTTTTACAATATGCGCCACCAGACGGAGATTGCGCTCCACCAGAATATCGCGCGCCTGCCCATCGCCCTCTTTCAGCCTCTGCAAGTAATACTGCTCCTCTTCTGCCTCTAATGGTTGCGGAAACGTCTTCAAAAAAGGCACCTCGCGGGCGGATTTATCTTATCTTATGATAAATCCGACCGTGAAGTGCCTTTCCCAGTTGATTTGGGCCAGTACGATTTATTTTCTTTGATAAATTAGCCTCATCAAGGTTATTCCACTTTTCTATCTTCCATTCTGTATCATCCGTAAAAGTTTTTCAAAAGACTTGGTAAAGCGTATATCATCATCTTCTGTACGCTTTCTCGGTCCTTTCAGATGATTCTTATGAGAACTTCGTCTTGCCTTCTTATTCAGGTGCCGCTCCATAAGCAACTGGTCGATATTTTCGTTCGTATACCACTTACCGGATTGGTGAATAGCATACGCACCTTTTCCAAGAGCCATAGCAGCTACCCCATAGTCCTGCGATACTACAACATCACCTTTATGGCAAATGCTAATCAACTTATAATCTACGGCATCTGCTCCTGCTCCGACAACAATTACTTCGCTATAATCAGAAGTCAGCACATGGTTCGTATCACACAGCAATGTGGTTGATATGTTGTATTTCTCTGCTATTTTCTCTACAATACCTACTACCGGACACGCATCTGCATCCACAAATATCTGCATCCCTTGCCCTCAATTCTGTCATTCTTTGTAATTCACAGGTGTTCGAACCTCAATCAGGTTTCCCGATGGATCATAAAATCTTACAAGCTTCTGTCCGCCCTCCAGCTCCATCAATTCTGTAACATAAGTTACAACCTCTCGGCCAGTCTCCAGTTTCTTTATGATACCCTCTATATCATGATCTACAAAATAAAGTTCTGTCCTGTTGTTATATGGTACGGTATGTATTTTTGTACTGTCGTACCATACATCCGCATCCTGCAATACCAGTCCCTCTGACATAATTACATTGCCTTCCAGTCTTGTAACCACACGCAGTCCAAACAGTTCCTCATAAAATTTTATAGACTCTTCGATATCGTCCACAATAATCAAAACATTTTTCAAACTCATGAATTATGCCCTTTCCACTTTTTGAAGCTGCGTCGTAATGACAGCTGTGAAGTACTCCTACCATACCTATAGATTCATTCGAACCTTTTCAAGCAACAATACATCTGCCGGAAGCCTCTTTCTCCATTATTTTTCTTCAATCCCCTGCTACTAGTATATTCTTTTCCCCGCTCACTTTCAAATGTTTTTATCATAACAAACCTTTTTGATTCGGTATCTTCTCCGGAAAAAGTAAGAGGCTGCCGCTCAATCATCTGTTTTTGATGATTTTGCGACAGCCCCTTACTTTTTCTTATGCAACATTCAGTTTTGAAACCCGATCGATATATTCTTTCATATCCTCTATATATTCATATGGTGCATACTCTGGATAAATATCCGGTGAATCCAGTACTACTATCTGCACCCCTTCTGCCCGAATCGCTTCCAATGTTCCCGGCAGACATCTTGCCTCATTCGGTGTTTTGCAACTGTAGGCTATGCAACCCTGCTTGTCAAAAATCTTTGCAATTACATAGATTTTTTTATCTCCCATTCTGCTCACCTCTCAATTTTTTCAACTGTTCTACAAACTCCTCTTCATTCTGTATCATACCTGCCTTATAACTCTGATACATCATTCTTCCAATTTCAGCGGTATCATACTTATAGATGTACCGATGGCTCCATACATTAAACTTGAAATCATCACCGCACCAAAGCTGTATCTCTATCGGATAGGCCAGATTATCTCTTTGATAATATAAATGTATTGCCCGATATCCATCGTCTACCTTTTTCCCTTTTCTCAAATCTACCACTCTAAAATATTCTGGAAAGCTCAGCGGATATTCATCCATGCGTAATCGAAACCCTAACACATCATTGAAGCACTGTTTAAATCCACCGTGATTTCTTAAGGTTTTTTCATACTTTCTGTAAATAGAATCGTCGCTTTTAAAACGAGATCCAATCAAATTTTCCTGAATCAGAATATCCACATAGTTTGCTCTATATTTTCCAATATCCTGAATTATTTTTTCCAGAGGTGTCTGGCTTAGTGAAATCTGTTTTAAGCTTTGTCCCAAAGTGGACGTATAGGATAACTCGTCCAAAATTTCTTTTGAAATAACCTGTTCCATTTTCACCTCTCCAAACTTCATTCACTTTATTATACTACATTTTCATTTATAATCCTAACAACATTTTTAAGATATTTCAATGCTTTCTTTAAAATACCTCTCCCATGATCCCCTCTTTACCCGTATCGTTTCGTTTTCCCACCCTCTGAGCGTTCTCGGATCAATTCCAAGCTGTCTCGCAAACGGTTTCTTCTGAAGTCCCAGCCTTTCCCGATACTCTCTTATCAACCTTCCCTGCCCCGTATACAGGAATTGAGTATATTCGTCCAGCAAATCCTCCACCGGAATCTGATATAGCCCAGCCAGCATAGCTGCCCGTTACCCACAGGTACATCTTTTGCCACCTGAAACGCGTTTATGATAGGATAACATTCTCCACACACCGTGCCGCGTAGGTTGCAAGCCTTGACCCCTTCCCGCTGTCGAAGGTCGTCACAGCTTTGATAAGCCCAATGGTCCCGATGGATATCAAATCCTCCGTTTCCTCCCCTGTTCCCTGGTATTTTTTTACAATATGCGCCACCAGGCGGAGATTGCGCTCCACCAGAATATCGCGCGCCTGCCCATCGCCCTCTTTCAGCCTCTGCAAGTAATACTGCTCCTCTTCTGCCTCTAATGGTTGCGGAAACGTCTTCAAAAAAGGCACCTCACGGGCGGATTTATCTTATCTTATGATAAATCCGGCTGTGAAGTGCCTTTCCCAGTTCCTTATACCACTAATTATTTCCTTTGGCTTTTGTCTATTAAAAGATTAGTACAAGTTGCCGCTGCAATATAGATTACTAAAATAATAACCTCTAACACCAAGGTATTGTATGGGCGAGGATAGAAGCTTACCGCAACGCTTACGATAAATCTAATTAGGAAATAAAGACCCAACCATGCAGAAATTTTATAGAATTTTCTGCGAAAGTTTTTCGTTTTTTCTGTTGCGCTGGATACTTTCTTCTGATACGTATATTCAAACCCGCCAATGGCTGCAACAAACGGCAGGAAACTTAGAAATGCAAAAAACACATTTTGAAGAATGAACGTTGTCATAAACTGCATCAAAAGTATCATCACTTCAAGTGTCACCAGATAGATCATAATCTGACCAAGATTATCGTTTTGAACTTCTTTTACTTTTGGCAAATCATTGTCACTTTGGTAATCCTCGTTCAGTAAGTAATCTGTTGTAACACCAAACAGCTTGCTGAGTTGAAGAATGTTATTTGCATCAGGCATCGCAGTCCCTGACTCCCAACGAGAAATAGCTTGCCTTGAAACATCCAGCTTTTCAGCCAAATCTTCCTGCGACATCCCATTAGATTTCTTTAATCCGATAATTTTATCTGATAGCTTCATTTAAAAACCTCCTTTGCTTCTATGGTTTCATTGTAGATAACACTACCAAGAAACTCCACCACATCAGCTTTACATATCCGCAACAAGAGTTTACATTGTATTATTTTTCAAGAATTTGCGGGTCAAGAAGGAAATCATAGATATTCACGGTCAAAATACCATAGTTATCATAGTACGGCTGTACAATATCTTTTGTAATAACAATCTTCTTGAAAGAATCGTCTATCTTTCTAAACGGTCTGATTTCCTGAGTACGTTTCGCTTCATCAGGTAATGAATAAGCTGATTGGATATAATATCTGGAAGAACCGAGATTGCATACAAAATCAACTTCCAGCTGTTTACGAGTTACCTTTCCTTCCTGGTCTTTCTCCGCAATGGTAACAACGCCAACATCCACGCTGTATCCACGCATACGTAATTCATTATAAATCACATTCTCCATGGAATGTGTCTGCTCAAACTGACGGAAGTTAATCCTTGCATTGCGAAGCCCAAGATCAGAGAAATAGTATTTCTTTGGAGTTTCAATATATGCCTTACCCTTGATGTCATATCTCTGCGCTAATTCAATAAGGAAAGAATCCTCAAAACAATCCAGATATTTCTTGATCGTTTTCGAAGTGATTTTGGACTTTTTTACAGTCTTAAAGGTATTTTTCAACTTCTCAGGATTGGTCAGAGAACCAATGGCAGAGGAAAGGATATTCAGCAGGTCTTCCAGTTCTCCAATATTTTTAATACGGTTACGTTTGAAAATATCCCGAATATAAATTTCGCTAAACAGGTTTTGCAATGCTGTCGCCTTATCGCCGGTACCTTCACGAAGAACAACCAGTGGGATTCCTCCGTAAAGCATATATTCAGACAATCCCATATACTTGTCACCTTTGTAAACAGACATAAATTCCGAAAAACTCAGTGGATACATATGGACTTCATCTCCACGTCCGGCAAACTCCGTAACAATATCTTTGGACAGGAATTTTGCATTACTTCCGGTTACGAATACATCCATATTATCTTTACGCAGATAACCATTCAATACAGATTCAAAGCAATCCATCAGCTGAACTTCATCCAAAAGCAGATAATACATTCCATCCGTGGTAACTTGGGAACGGATATATGCCATAAATTTCTCCGGATCAACTCCACGTTTTTCTTTTTCAATCTTGATAAGACTTTCGCCAATCAAATACAAGTCATCTGCGGAGTCAAAAGCAAAACGAATAATATGGTCAGCAGGGACACCTGACTCTAACAAGTGATTATAGAATATATTATTCAGCAGATAGGACTTTCCGCATCTGCGAATACCTGTAATCACCTTAATCAAACCATTATTCTTTCTTCTAATCAATTTATCTAAGTAAAAATCTCTACGAATCTCCATACGATAACCTCCTCGGGAAAGATTTTTGCAACCTAATACATTTTTCTGTTCTACATTACCATATCATAGCCTTCAAATCAATATGTATAGCCGGTTTCAGGAAAGATTTTTGCAACCTGATACATTTTTCTGTTCTAAAACATATTATATGCTTCAATCAGGATATTATCCCTGTATTCGCTCATTGTTTTATTCTGTTTTTACAAAGGAAAAGCAGCCACAATGGGGTCATCCAAATCAACCCCTGGTGGCTTATTGAGAACAACCAAAAAGTCATTACATTATTCTTTCTATCCTGTACACTGAAGGTGTAACCAATACCTCAGAGAAAGGACCAAGAATGAAAGATTTAACTTGTAATGACTCTGTGAAGTTGCAGCAGGGAGATAACTTTTTAAATAAATTTGTGCAAAAAGCACAAAAGTAACGATGCTATTCGGATTTTTCGTATATTGACTTAAATGAAAGAAATATCTAAAATTTAAGTAACAAAAAAACAGGGAGGAAAATGATGATGAAAAAGTGAAGGCATATCTGCTGTCTGTTAATCCGCAGGCAGATGTAACAGTGTATCCTTTACATGCTCCGAAAGGAAAAACTGATATGATACGGATTAAGATTCCGGGAACAAGAGGAAAGAGTAAAGGAATGGATGCGCCGACAATCGGACTTCTCGGTCGCTTGGGAGGACTCGGTGCCCGCCCTGAAGTAACCGGTTTTGTTTCTGACGGAGACGGGGCACTGGCTGCACTTTCTGCGGCGGCAAAACTTCTGGATATGCAGAAGAACGGAGATTATCTGGAAGGAGATGTGATTATTTCCACTCATATCTGTCCCGATGCGCCTACAAGACCTCATGAACCGGTTCCGTTTATGGATTCGCCGGTGGAAATGGCACAAGTGAATGCAGAAGAAGTGTCTGACGAGTTGGATGCGATTGTATCGGTGGATACTACAAAAGGAAATCGAATTATCAATCATCGCGGTATCGCAGTTTCAAATTGTAACAGAACGCGCTGTTGCAGGGTGTGCAACAGGAACCACACAGTTTGCTGATGTGGAGGCTGCCGCAAGATTTCTTGTGGAAACGGCAAAAGACTTCGGAAGAGGTGTGTGCAGTTTTTATGACAAGGAAGATTATGCAGAACTTTTGCGCCGTTATGGCAGCTTAGCACATTTGCAGACAACAGGATGCAAAAATTAATTTAGGAAGGAACAAGAAATGAAAGAGAAGCAAAAGAAACCTTTTAAAATCCCGCATACTTATGTTATTCTGGGTATTATTATTGTAATTATGGCAGTCCTGACCTGGATTGTTCCTGCAGGTGAATTTGACAGAGTTGTAGATGAGGCATCAGGAAGAACACTGGTTGTACCGGGATCCTATCACGAAGTGGAGGGAAATCCGGTGGGACTGTTCAGACTTCTGACCCTTGTACAGGAGGCAATGATTGACTCCTCCGGTATTATTTTCTTTATTTTCTTCGCATATGCTTTTGTGTATATGCAGATGAAATGCGGAGCGTTTGATGCTGCTGTCGGTGCGATGCTGAGAAAACTGCACGAACATAAAATGTTTATTATTCCGCTGTTTATGTTGATTTTTGGGCTTTGCGGCTCCACTTTCGGTATGACCGAAGAAACTTTCGGATTTATCCCGGTATTTATGGGAATTGCCGTGGCATTACGATATGATGCTCTGGTTGGCGGGGCTATGGTATATGTCGGTGTTATTACAGGTTTTGCATCTGCGACAGTTAATCCATTTACAATAGGCGTAGCTCATACCATTGCGGAACTTCCGATGTTTTCAGGACTTTGGTTCAGATGTATCGTATTTGCAGTATTTATGTGTGTATCCATGTGGTATGTGATGCGTTATGCGAAAAAGGTGCAGAAAGAGCCGAGACTGAGTATTGTAAAAGATGTGGAACTCAGTGCAGAAGGTTTATCCGAAGAAGAACTGATGAAAACCGAGTTCACAGTTAAACATAAAATCAGCATGCTGCTGTTTTTGATCACTGTAATTTTAATTATGTTCGGTGCAATCAAGCTGGGCTGGTACATCAATGAAATTGCCGGTCTTTTCCTCGGTATGATGATACTGGTCGGACTGATTCAGGGATATAATTTCAGTGAAATTGCGCAGATTTTTATTGAAGCCTGCCGTGATATCATGTTCGGTGCGCTGGTATGCGGTGTTGCGAAAACCATTCTTCTGGTAATGCAGGACGGTATGATTATAGATACCTTTACCAATGCTATTGTAGGCATTGCGGATACCAACAACAAGTATCTGTCTGCCTTTATGATGCTGATTACGCAAAATCTGCTGAACTTCTTCATTCCGTCCGGAAGCGGACAGGCTGTAACCAGTATGCCTATTATGGTTCCGATTGCAGATATGGTAGAGCTTCCGAGACAGGTTGCAGTTCTTGCTTATCAGTTCGGAGACGGCTTCTCCAATATGATTTGGCCGACTTCTGTTGCAACATGGTGCGGTATGATGAAACTGCCGATGGACAAATGGTATAAATTTGTACTGCCGCTGGGCGGAATCCTTTTGGCGTTGGAGACTGTATTTATTATGATTGCTACAGCAATCAACTACGGTCCGTTCTAAACAAGGAGAAAAGTTATGAATTGTGTTGATGACAAATTAAAAGAAGAGCTTTTGGAGCTGAGCCGATATATTTATGACAACCCGGAGCTTGGATATGAGGAGTACAAGGCTTCTGCGGCGCATGCGGCACTTTTGGAAAAGCATGGATTTCAAGTGCAGCGCGGTTATTTGGGTATTGAAACAGGCTTTCGCGCAGAATATGTAAAGGGCGAGGGTGCTACAGTTGCGTATCTGTCGGAGTATGATGCGCTTCCGCAGGTAGGACACGGCTGCGGTCATAACATTATGGGAACTCTTTCCACAGGAGCGGCAATTCATCTGAAGGAGCATATGGGAGATTCCCATGGCCGGATTGTTGTAATCGGCACACCTGCGGAAGAAACTGACGGTGCAAAAGTGAAATATTCTAAAGACGGTGCTTTCGATGATGTGGACGTAGCACTGATTTCTCATCCTTTCTGTGCAAATGTAAAGAGCGGCATCTCTTTTGCACTGAAAGCACTCCGTTTTGAGTTTTTCGGAAGGGCTGCTCATGCGGCGGCTGCACCGGAAAAGGGAATCAATGCTTTGGATGCGTGTATCTCAACCTTTGTGAATATAGGTCTTCTGAGGCAGCAGATTGTGCCGACTGCAAGAATTCACGGAATTATAAAGGACGGAGGCACTGCCGCAAATACGATTCCGGAATACGCATGTGCAGAATTCTATGTGCGCGCGACAAGTAAATCTTATCTGGAAAATCTGGCGGAGAGAGTCTGCGCCTGCGCAAGGTCCGGTGCCGAAGCTTCCGGAGCAGAGCTTAAAATTACTGAGTTTGAAACAGGAAATGACAATCTGCTGACAAACCGGGCGCTACAGGAGTGTCTGTGCAGAAATCTTGCAAAAGTAGGCATTACAGATATCGAAGAGGCGGGAGAAGCCAATGGTTCTACCGATGTAGGAAATGTGAGCCATGTCTGCCCGACTATTCATCCTTCCTGGAACATTATGGCGCCGGGTGAAGTGTATTCTACTCATACGGTGGAATTCAGAGAAGCGACACTGCGGCAGCCGGCAAAGGACGCACTGATGGTAAATGTCTGTGCGATGGCTATGGCAGGAAAGGAAATCCTGGATGATCCGGAACTTCTTGCAGAAATCAAAAGAGAATTTGCAGAAGCAGTTGCAAACGACTGATACAGAAGAGATTTTGTATTAAAATCCATATAAACCTAAAAGAGGGTATCGCAAAACCACCAGATTAGATGATTTTGAGCGATATCCTCTCTTCTATTTTCTTTTCTGAGTCGGGTTTGTCAAGTAAAATGTGTAAGTTTTAGAAAAATATTTTGGGGGAAGGAAACCTCCCCGTTCCTATACTAGAATACTTTTAGCGTTAATTCATTATCTAGAAGCTATCACATGCCAAAAGCTCATCCTCAATAGACGAGAATACTTTCTTTCCTGCTTTGTGATTATTGGATACAAATTCTGGTCTATATATATTGTTTGAAACAACAGAACCGTCGATATATGCTGTTTCAAATCCTAATCGTACTTCATCAATTTTCCCCATATCTCTTTCTCCATTATTTTTCTTCAATCCCCTGCTACTAGTATATTCTTTTCTCCACTCACTTTCAAAGGTTTTTATCATAACAACCCTTTTTGATTCGGTATCTTCTTCGGAAAAAGTAAGGGAACAGGCCAGATAGACTTGTTCCCTTACTTTTTATGCAACATTCAGTTTTAAAAACAGGGCAATAGGTACCTTGCTACCGTTTTTCTATGCTTCTTTCCGTCTCAGAATATCGCAGGCGTCCGCTTTGCCGCTTAACTTCACGCGCAGCTTCTGCTGGGGATGGGGCGCGCTCTCCATGGCTTCGCCTTCTTCATTCAGGATAGCTTCTACCCTGACAGCCAGATTTTCTCCATCCGGCTTCATGATCTCAATCATTTCTCCTACAGAAAACTTATTCCGCTGCTCCAGATGGATATAATTTTCCGCATCCACGTCTCCAACAATTCCCAGATAGGTGTAGCCCTTCTGATACGTATTGTTATCATAAATCTGGGAACTCTCGTCTGGCTTTCCGTAGAAAAATCCGGTGGTAAATTCCCGATACGTGCAGGCTGCAATCTGCTCCTTATACCAGGGCATATGTTCCTCGTAAAGCTCCCGGGACTTCAGACAGTCGTCGATGGCCTTCCGGTAGGTTCTGGCCACTGTCGCCACGTAGAGCGCTGTCTTCATGCGGCCCTCAATCTTAAAGCTGTCAATGCCTGATTCCAGAAGCTCCGGAATATGCTCAATCATGCAGAGATCCTTGGAATTAAAGATATAGGTGCCCCGCTCATTTTCATACACCGGCAGATACTCGCCGGGACGGCTCTCCTCCATAACCGCGTACTTCCAGCGGCAGGGATGGGTACAGGCGCCCTGGTTCGCGTCGCGACCGGTAAAATAATTGCTCAGAAGGCAGCGCCCCGAATAAGAGATACACATGGCTCCGTGTACAAAAGTCTCAATTTCCAGATCCTCCGGGATATGCGCCCGCAGCTCCCGAAGCTCTTCCATGGAAAGCTCTCGGGCGGAAACCACCCGTTTTGCCCCCTGCTGATACCAGAACTGATAGGTCAGGTAGTTGGTATTATTGGCCTGGGTACTGATATGACGCTCTATCTCCGGACAAATCTCCTTCGCCAGCATAAAGACGCCCGGATCCGCGATGATCAGCGCATCCGGCTTAATCTCTTTTAATTCTTCAAAATAAGCCCGCACGCCTTCCAGATCCCGGTTATGAGCCAGAATATTCGCTGTTACATAAACCTTTACTCCATGGGCATGGGCGAAGGCAATCCCCTCTTTCATGTCTTCCATGGAGAAATTTTTAGCCTTGGCGCGAAGACCAAAGGCCTCGCCGCCGATGTATACCGCGTCTGCGCCAAAGACCACCGCGGTCTTTAAGACCTCCAGACTGCTGGCCGGAATCAGAAGCTCCGGTTTTCTTACTGTTTCACTCATAACTGCTCCTTTTTTACGCTTAAGGTCACGCCGTCGCCCAGCGGCAGCACCGATGTGGTCAGATCCGGGTGATGGGTCAGCGTATACAGATACTCCCGCATACGGCTGTGAATGGTTCGGTCGCGGCGTTCCACGGCAAACCGGGATTCGATGATATCGCCGTCCTGCAGTACATTATCGGACAGAAGGATTCCTCCCGGTGCCAGAAGCCGGAATACCTCCGGCAGGAAGTGAATATACTGGCCCTTGGCTGCATCCATGAAAATAAAATCATAGGTTCCTGTCAGCCCCTTCAAAATATCCGCAGCATCCCCCTCCAGCAGGGTAATCTGATCCTGGCATCCCGCCCTGCGGAAATTCTCCTTTGCAATGGGAATCCGTTTTTCGTATTTTTCAATGGTGGTGAGCCGTGTATCCGCCGGACTGTACTCTGCCATCAGAAGCGCAGAAAAGCCTATGGCCGTTCCTACTTCCAGGATAGACTTTGGCTTCGCCGCCGCCAGCAGCGTCTTCAAAAAGCTCTGCGTCTCCCGTCGTATGATCGGCACATAGGTTTCCAAGGCTTCTTTCTCTATTTGATTTAAAAGCTCTGTATTGCCCATATCAAGGGAATTGATATAGGCTGTCGTTCTCTCTCCTGCTATCACTTACGATTCTTCCTCTTGTCCCCAGTTAAATTCCACATCCTCCCCGGACAGCACCGCCATCAGCTGACGTGGTCGCATGGCCGTGGACAGTGTGTAGGTACCGGGTTTCATAGTCTTGGAATATTTGGAGCAGAGGACCTGGATGTAGAAAAGCTTCCAATCCTCCACCAGTCCTTTTTTCTCCAGCAGCTTTGCAATCTCTGTCTTGGACGTGCCTTCGGGCACGGTCACCTGAATGGTCCTTCCCGGCATCGGGTCTACAGCTTCTTCCTGAAATACGGAATGTCCGTAGGAAAACGCCATGCTGCCCAGTCGGAAAATGCCCAGCGCAATCACTGCAATGACTACAATTTTCAACGTGATCGATAAAACTGTCAAAGCTGCCTTTTTTGTATTCATTCCGGTTCCTCTTTTACGTATTTATACTTCCATAATAATCGGCAGAATCATAGGACTCCGCTTGGTCTTCTTCCAGATCAGATCGTTCAGGGCATCTTTTGTCACATTCTTCAGCTTGCCCCAGTCGGTGATTCCTCTGTCCAGGCAGTCGTTCACGGCGTCATTTACCACGTTTCTCGCCTCTTCCATCAGATCCTCGGACTCACGCACATAGACGAAGCCACGGGATACGATGTCGGGACCTGCCAGAATCTGATTGCTGTGTTTCTCCAGCGTCATAACTACGATCACAATGCCGTCTTCCGCCAGATGCTGACGGTCACGCAGCACGATATTGCCCACATCGCCGACGCCCAGGCCATCTACCAGAATGGCTCCGGTATGGACATGATCGACGATCTTCGCGCTGTCCCCACCCAGCTCCAGCACATCGCCGGAAGTCATGATAAAGATATTTTCCTTCGGAATACCCAGGCTCAGTGCCACATCCGCCTGTGCCTTCAGGTGACGATATTCGCCATGGACCGGAATCGCATATTTCGGACGCACCAGGGAATAAATCAGCTTAATCTCCTCCTGGCAGGCGTGACCGGATACATGCGCATCCTGGAAAATGACGTTGGCTCCCTTCATGGACAGCTCGTTGATGACACGGGAAACTGCCTTCTCATTGCCCGGGATCGCCTTGGAACTGAATACCACAGTATCGCCCGGTTTAATCTGGACTTTTTTATGAATATTGGCCGCGATACGGGACAGAGCCGCCATGGACTCACCCTGGCTTCCGGTGGTGATCAGAACTACCTGATCGTCCGGATAATTCTTCATCTGCTCAATGTCAATCAGGGTCTTATCCGGGATGCTTAAGTAGCCCAGCTCAGACGCCGTGGAAATGACGTTGACCATACTGCGGCCCTCGATAACAACCTTACGGCCATACTTGTAAGCGGAATTGATAATCTGCTGTACACGATCCACGTTGGACGCAAAGGTCGCGATAATGATACGGGAATCTTTATGGTCGGACATAATCCCGTCAAACACCTTACCCACGGTACGCTCAGACATGGTGAAGCCCGGCCGCTCCGCATTGGTGCTGTCGCACATCAGGGCCAGTACGCCCTTTTTACCGATCTCGCCGAAACGCTGCAGATCAATAGCATCGCCGAATACCGGCGTATAATCCACCTTGAAGTCTCCGGTATGCACCACGATACCAGCCGGAGAATAGATCGCCAGAGCAGACGCATCCACGATACTATGGTTCGTCTTGATAAACTCGATCCGGAATGCTCCCAGATTGATGGACTGGCCGTGCTGAATCACCTTGCGCTTCACATGGTTCAGCATGTTGTGCTCTTTGAGCTTATGCTCGATCAGACCGATGGTCAGCTTCGTGGCATAGATCGGCACATTGATTTCCTTCAGAACATAGGGCAGTGCGCCGATGTGATCCTCATGTCCATGGGTGATCACAAAGCCCTTTACCTTGTCGATGTTCTCTTTCAGATAGCTCACATCCGGGATGACCAGGTCGATCCCCAGCATGTCATCCTCCGGAAATGACAGTCCGCAGTCCACAACAATAATACTGTCTTCAAACTCAAAGGCAGTAATGTTCATTCCGATCTGCTCCAGTCCGCCGAGGGGAATGATCCGCAATTTTGAATTGTTAAGATTTCTCAAACTCTTTCCTCCTGTAATCTGTTATTTGTTTCCTTTTCCAAACAGTCTTTACAGTATCCGTAGAGTTTCACCTCATGATCGATCACCTGAAATCCAAGCGCTTCTCTGACCCCCGACTCAAGCGCTTCCAGCATATCATCCTGAAACGCGGACACCTTTCCGCATCTCATACATATTAAATGATGGTACCTGTGATGTTCCTTCTCCTCGATGCTTCCAATCTCATAACGAATAAAGCCGTCATCCAGATTGATCCGATCAATCAGTTCCAGCTCTAACAATAACTGAACTGTTCTATAAACAGTAGCCAATCCGATATCCGGATTTTCTACTTTTACTCGTTCGTAAATCTCTTCCGCCGTCAGATGCTGCTCCGGATTCTCCGCCAGCACCTCCAGCACCACCAGACGCTGTCTGGTCATTTTAAATCCCTTTTCTTTTAATAAACTCTTAAATCTGTCTCTGTCAACTGCCATAGAAATCACCTTTCCCTGTGAAGCCTGCTTTACAAGGTGAGATCCACATCCTCCAAAAGCTGTTCGAAAATGCCCATGACACTTTCAAGCTCTCCATCGTCCTCTACGATTTCATAAAGAGCCTCGCTGTCTCCGTCAGCGGATAAATCCTTTAAAATCAGCGCCTCTCCGTCGTCCTCCTGCGAATCGGTCACCAGAATATAATCCACGCCGTTCAGCCGCGTCTCCTCCAGCACGTAAAAGTCCACCGTCTCTCCTGTCTCTTTATGGGTAAATGAAATCTTTTCCATGTAAGTTACTCCTCATCTTCCGCCTGCGCAGCCGCAGCGGTCTCAGAAACCTTTAAGCTATCCAGATAGCCCTGTAAAATCAGCGCTGCAGCCATGGAATCCACGAATTCTCCGCGATTCTCCCGACGCACGCCGCCCTCCATCATGGCACGGTTGGCCGCCACGGTCGTGAGACGTTCGTCCCACATCACAACGGGCAGGCCCGTTCTCTTTTCCAGCATTTCTTTGAATGCAAGAGACTTCTCGGCCCGCTCACCCAGAGTATTATTCATGTTTTTGGGGAGTCCCAGCACGAAGCTCTCAGCCTGGTACTCCTTCGCCAGTTCTTCTATGCGGGCCAGGGTCTGCCGGAGCTTGTTCTCGGATTTTCTCCGCACAATCTCCACCGGCTGGGCGGTGATACCCAGCGGATCGCTGACTGCGACGCCCACCGTCTTGGAACCAAAGTCCAGTCCCAGAATTCTCATATACGACTCCTGTGTCTTGTTATTTTCTTTCCGCTCCTACAGCTTCGCTTCGATATATACCTTCAGAAGTTCTTCCACCAGCTCGTCGCGCTCCACCTTCATAATAAGGCTGCGGGCGTTGTTATGACTGGTGATATAGGTCGGATCTCCGGACATAATATAACCCACGATCTGATTGACCGGATTATATCCTTTTTCTGTCATCGCCTGATAAACCTGGTTCAGAATATCTCCCACCCGGTTCTCAGACTCCGGCAATACTTTGAAATTCTGTGTGCTATCCATTTTACTCATATTTTTTCACGCTCCTGACACCACTACCAACTATTGTACTCTATCTTTTGTAAAAATACAAGTCCTAGATCCGATTTAACGGCTTCGCAGCGCACAGACGTTCTTCTATAGTATCCCCAATCACTGCCGGAATAATCTGGTTCGTCAGATCTTTCTCGGAAATGATAGCCGCGCGGATGTATTCTTTGGTGTGGCCCACCTGGTATTCCACGCCATTTACGGTGATTTTCTCCTCGATCAGGATCTCCACCGGCTGGCCCTTCAGCTCCTCCATATACTGCCTGGAATGCTCTGCGTCCAGGTCCAGCAGCACATGGCTGCGCTCAGTCTTCATCTGCTCGGGAATCTGGTTTTCCATGACAGCGGCACGGGTTCCTTTTCTTCTGGAATATTTGAAAATATGGGTCTCAAATAAATGAATCCGCTTCAGGAATTCCACCGTTTCCGCAAATTCCTCTTCTGTCTCGCCAGGGAATCCCACGATGACGTCCGTGGTCAGGGCCGGATGGGCGAATTTTTCCCGGAGAAGATCGCAGCTCTTTGCATATTCTTCCGCGGTATAGCGACGATTCATCCGCTTCAGGGTGGCGTCGCAGCCGCTCTGCAGGGACAGGTGGAAATGAGGACAGAACTTCGGCATCTTTGCCAGCATTTCCGCGAATTCTTCTGTGATAATCCGGGGCTCCAGGGAGCCCAGACGGATGCGATCAATGCCGTCTATCTCATTTACCGCCTGAATCAAAGTCAGAAGATTCTCTCCTTCCAGATCCACGCCGTAGGAGCTTAAGTGAATGCCGGTCAGAACCACCTCCCGGTAGCCTGCAGCCGCCAGCTCCCGGATTTCCGCGCAGACGTCAGCGCTCTCCCGGCTGCGGACCCGTCCTCTGGCATAGGGAATTACACAGTAGCTGCAGAACTGATTACAGCCATCCTGTACCTTCACATAAGCTCTGGTATGCTCTGCGGTTTTCGTGACCGTCATATTTTCATATTCCTTTGTGTGGTTGATATCAATAACCGTTTCCTCGTCCACGCCCTCTTCGTAAGCTTTCAGAATCGCCAGCAAATCTTTTTTCCTGTTATTTCCAATCAGTAAATCTACCGCAGCATCCTCACGCAGCTCAGCCTCTGCTGTCTGTACATAGCAGCCCACCGCTACCACCAGGGCCTCCGGATTCTGCTTTTTCGCCCGGTGCAGCATCTGCCGGGATTTTCGATCCGCAATGTTGGTCACCGAGCAGGTATTGACAATGTAGATATCCGCCTTGTCCTCGAAGGGCACAATCTCGTACCCTGCCTGTTCCAGAAGCTGCTGCATGCCTTCTGTCTCATATGCGTTTACCTTACAGCCCAAATTATGGAGTGCTACTTTTTCCATTTTCAAACCTCTTTCCAAAATTATGTGATTTCCCATTGACTTTTATTACCCCCGGTATTAAGATCGAAACTATAGAAGTTATTATCAGGAGGGTATTGTCATGAAAACAGTCAAAATTTGTCTGAATTCTATCGAGAAAGTGAAATCCTTTGTAAATGATATTACAAAGTTCGACGTAGATTTCGATCTGGTTTCCGGACGCTATGTCATTGACGCTAAATCCATCATGGGTATCTTTAGCCTAGATTTGTCCAAGCCGATCGACCTGAGCATCCATGCGGACGAGGAACTGGATTCTATTCTGAACATTCTGAAGCCGTATCTCATCGAAGAATAATTTCACTGCATAAAAATCAGCCCGGCGACGCCGGGCTGATTCTTTTTACTTCCCTTTTCGCAACTTCTTTCAGTATACAGAGTTGCGGAGGATTTTTCAAGGTCTATTCTTCTTTCCTTACTTTCCGCAGTATTTCCTCCGCCGACGCCCCGTAAAGCTTCGCAATGGCGATGAGATTCGCGGTGCTGGGATCGGACGCGCCCGTTTCCCTTAATTAAAGATATTGTTTGGTAAAAAAGAAAGGTCAGTCGATTTTGCCGATGAAGCGGTAGTAGATTTCTACTTCCTGCTCACGGCTTCCGTCCTCGCCCTTGACAGCTTCGTGGACGGTTATTTTTTCAATTAGAGTGTTCAGAAGTTCGGCGGTCAGCTCCACAGGGTTGACATACTGTTTCATCAGGGCAATCCACTTTTCAGCGTCCGCTGCGGTCTGTACGGCGGCTTCCATCGTTTCGTGAAGCTGCCTTATTTTTGTTTCAAGCTCCCTTTGCTCGTTCTGGTACTTCTCGGACAGCATATTGAAGTTATACTCGGTTATGCGTCCGGCAGACCAGTCCTCATACATTTTAGCAAACAGCCCGTCAACCTCGGCTTTACGCTTTTCCGCCTTTTTCAGCTCCGCAGCCTGCTTTTTCTTCGCAGAGTTTCTTTCTCTGTCGCTGGCATTGAGCAGCCGTTTCAGCAGCTTGTCCTCGTCTTTCTGTGCCAGCATAGACCAGTATTGCAGTCTTGCAAGCACATAGGCATACAGCACATCATAGCGGATATAGTGCATGGAACACTGGCGTAATCCCTGTCCGTACTTACTGCAATGGTAGTGTGCATAGGGATTTTTGTTCTGGCTGTTTACACCATAAGCCAATGACCATCCGCAGTCCGCACATTTTACCAGCCCGGAAAATATCTGCGTTGTGCCATTCTTCTGTCGTCTGCGTCTGCTTGCAATCAGCTCCTGAACTTTTTGGAACACTTCTTCGGAAATGATGGCTTCGTGGGTATTTTCCACACGATACCATTCTTCCTGCGGCTTCCGCACCTTTTTCTTGTTCTTGAATGAAATGTTGCTTTGCTTGTTGTGAACGCTGTGACCGATGTAGGTTTCCTCTTTCAAAATGCTCTTGACCTGTGCAATCGTCCACGCATAGGCTTTTTCTGGAGGCGCACCGGCGTAGATATTGGCGAAAGTCCCGTATCTTTCATAGTTCAGCCAGCCGGGGGTAGGTACTTTCTCCTCCACCAGAATCCGTGTAATGCTGGCGGCTCCCCTCCCGTGTACGGCAAGATCAAAAATCTTCTCTACAATCCAGCGTGTTTCCGGGTCGATCAGAAGATGACCTTTTTTGTCCGGGTCTTTTACATAGCCCAGCGGTGCATAGGCTCCATAGTGTGCGCCATTGGCAAATCTTGTGTGCATGGCAGCCTTGACCTTTTTGCTGGTCTGTCGGGCGTGCATTTCATTCAGGATGTTTAAGAACGGGGCAAGCTCGCTTTCTCCGTTGATGGTGTCCACATTATCATTGATGGCAATGTAGCGTACTCCCTTGCTGGGGAAATAGATTTCCGTGTACTGACCGGTCAGGATATAGTTTCTTCCCAGACGGGATAAGTCCTTTGTGACAACGCAGTTGATTTTCCCGTCCTCGATGTCATCAATCATCCTTTGGAAGCTTGGACGCTCGAAATTTGTCCCGCTCCATCCGTCGTCAATGTACTCGTCTACAACGGTCAGCCCATGCTCTGCGGCATACTGCCTAAGCATCATGCGCTGGGTCTGGATACTGCCGCTTTCCCCCTGTAATTCATCGTCACGGCTCAATCTCAAATATAGTGCAGTGTTATAAATCGTTGTATTGTATGGTTGTTTCACGGTTAAAAATCCTCCTTCTAAAAGAAACAACCCACGCTTATACAATACTCGCTGGTACAAGTATATCATAAGCGTGGGCTGATTGACAGTCGTTATTCCGTATTTTTTCAGGAAGCGGCGGCAGCGTGCTGGATCACATCTTCCAGCAGACTGTCAAGCGGCTTCCCATCCTGTGCGAAATGCTCCGATACCTTGATACGGACTTTCCCCATGACAAAATACTGGGTGCCGTCTTTTTCGGTAAGCAGGGTGCCGCTGTTTTTGTTATTGCTCTCGTTTTTGCTTTTTGCCATAGGCAGTTACCTCCATAAATGAAATATGCCCGACAAGGGAATGTCAGGCAGGTTTACAGCCGCAGACTGTCTTCATGTCAACCAAACCGTGTCAACCGGCAGAAAAGACTTTGAAAACAATCCACAGGCGCTCTATTATTACTTTTTACTTTTTCTTTGATTTCTTGGTTGACATGGTTGACAAAGGAGAGAAATGCCCCAAATATCAGGCTTTTCCCCGTCAACCGGCTGTCAACCGAAGCGTCAACCAAACTGTTAACCGGTGGCTTTTCAGAATGGTAGTTCCATTTGCCGGGCTTCTTCTTCCGTGATTTCCTGAAAACCGTCCCCCTCCGGCGGGTCTTGGTTGACACGCTCCCAGCCTTTTTGAGAACCGTATTTCTTATACCGCTTCGGGCTTTTGTAGGCTGCCCAGCCCTGTATAATGCCGCCCGCAATGCCGGTATTCATAATCTCGCAGATTGCCCGTGTCTCCCAGTCTGCCGGGGAATTTAAGTTCCCCAGCGCTTCCTCATAAAGCTGCTTGGAGCATACCCTGTCACCGGTGTAGTCCTCCAAATAGGCGTAGATCATGCCAGCCTGTGTGTCCTCCTGCATGAAGTCCTGCTGATGGGCGTTCAGGTATCGGTTCATTTCTATGCTGAATGACAGCTTATACTTCCCACTGCGATAAATCGTCATGGCTTCCGCCCACATCTGTTCGATATACGCCCTCGCCGCCGCTTCATCGTCCAGTATGTGAACCTCCGCCCGTTCCGGGTACACCGTCACGGGGAGAAAGCGCCGGTTGCCGGTGCGGTCACGGGGTAAAAAGTCCTGCCGGTTGGTCGTCCCTCCGAATACACATTGCCGCAGCCGGTCTGCCGGGTGTGTCTCATACGGCACTTTGTAGGTTTCTTTCTGGCGGCTTAAGAATGACTTGATTTCCTCAATACTCTTGGCGTTGGCTGTGGCAATCATCTCCGACATCTCGATAATCCAATGCCCTTGCAGCTTGCGGTACACATTTTCATCGTCCAGCTTCTTCAAATCGTCTGAAAACCATTCGTCCCTACCTGCCAGCAGCCGGAAAAAGGTAGATTTCCCGGCTCCCTGACCACCAACCAGACAGAGCATGACCTCAAACTTGCTCCCCGGTCTGAATACCCGCCGGATGGCTCCTATCAGGAACAGTTTCAAGGCTTCATAGGTGTATTCGTCCGTATCGGCTCCCAGAAAGTGATGCAGGGCGTAACGGATGCGCTCTGTGCCGTCCCATTGCAGGCTGTTCAGGTAATCCCTGACCGGATGGTAGCGGTTTTCATTGGCAACAATCTTGATGGCGCTCTGCACCTTTTTCTCGCTGGTAAGCCCGTAATTTTCTTCCAGATACAAAAGCAGGTAGTTCATGTCCATGTCGGTCAGCGTGGTACTGGTGCGCTCCCAGCCCAGCGGCTTCACAATGTCAATCTGCTCCGTCAAAAGGTTCAGGCGCAGCGCCCCACGAAACAGCGGGTCACGCTGGAACACCGTCAGGCAGTTTCGGATGCTGTTCTTCACGCCGCCTTTCTGCGTCCCCTCTAATGTCTCCCGGATTTCTGCTGGTGTCTGCGCCGGTTCCATTGTGTCCATCGTCTTTTTGACCGCTTCCTGCGTTTCCAGCGGCAATCTCTGAAATTCGCTGTTCAAGCCGCAGCACCTCCTTTCCCTGTGCGGCGATCAACGCCGCTTTTTCTTCTATTTCTCCGTATAACAAAATATCCAAAAGGTATTCTGTGTAGCTTATCCTCTGCAACGCTTCCACAAAAAGAGGATGCCAGATGGCATCCTGCGGCTGTGGGGCGTATGCTGTTTTCCAATGCTCCAACAGGCGCAGATAATCGCATAGCACCCGGAAACAATACCGTTCCGTTTCCTGAAATCTCTGCTCCGCTGATTTTTGTCGGGGCTGTGACCTGTTGTGACGCTTCCTATCTGGCGGCGCATTGCCGGATTTCTCATAGGAAACGCCGAAGTCCTCCGCAAGCCTGACCGCAGCTTCCCGTTTCCCCAATCCATGCAGCAAAGCGGAAAAGTCGATCACATCCCCGGAAGCCCCGCAGCCGAAGCAGTAAAAGCGGCTGTCCACTTTCATGCTGGGCGTGCGGTCATTGTGGAATGGACAGCAGACCATGCCGTTTCTCCCCACCCGGATTCCATAGAATGAAGCAGCCTGCCGGGTGGTAACAGACTGTTTCACCGCTTCAAATACATTCAAATGCTCCCTCCATAAAAATGCCGGCAGCGGTAAAGCTGCCGATTATATCATAATTCCATCTCGTGTTTCTTTCTCTGTACTTCCTGTGGCTGCTCCCTCCGGCGCAGTGCGGTATCTACGGCGTTCTGCACCTGCCGCAGCCGTATGACTTCCTCCCGGAGCGGCTTGTGCTGCGGAGACAGTTCGGCATACTCTGTTTTTAACTGTGCGTATTCCTGTTTCCATGCTTTCAGGGCAATGGGTTTTCCGTCCAGTTTTTCTTTCAGAATACGGCGGGCGGCATAAAACAGCCGTAACTCCGCATCGTGGGATGTTTCAAATTTCTCCCTCTGTTTCTTAAACTTGATATTGTTCAATTCCGTATGAATAGGTTTTAGCCGCTGGTAATTCTCGCCCTCCCGTATCAATTCCTGCAATTCCTTTATCCGGGCAGATTTCTTTTTCATGGAGCCGCTTAATGCTTCAAATTCTTCACTGACAGAGGAAAGACGCTCCTGCAAATCCTCTAATGTGAGCAGCTTGTTTTCCGTCAGATAATTGACGGCTTCGGCAAACTGCTTTAAGTTTCCGGTTCTGGCTTTATTGCTCCATGCCCCTGCGTTGCGCTGGTTGTAATAAGCGATCAGCAGGTCGGCAAGGCTCGGTGTCTGGGGTTTGGAAAGTTCTTCTTTTACCTCTGCCATCCAGACAAACAGGGCTTTGATCTTCTTCCTCACATCCTGTATAAGCCGGTTGGTGGCTTTAATCCAGCGGTTCAGTTCCCCTTTCTCGGTGCGGATGCCCTTTGCTTCCATCTGCCGGACATTAGCTCCCTCGTGGACAGTAGGTATCAGGTCAAGCCCCTGCCGCACATAGGAACGGTGGTCGATACGCACATCCAGCCCTTTTTCCTCAAATTTTGTATTAACGGCTGCCGCCCACTGCTCCCGCCAGTGTTCCAGCGTTTCCGGCTCATGCCAGTCTGTTGTATGGACAGCGTTAAACATATAATCGCCGTTTTTATCCCGGATTCGGTTTCCATCTTCATCAAGAAGATATTCCCGCCGCTGTTTTTGTCCCCATGTGCCATCCGGGTTCAAAGGGCGCATGGTTGTCATCACATGGAAATGCGGGTTAGGGATGCCGCCGTCCTCTTTCTCCGGGTTGTGAAAAGCAAGATCGGCAATCATGCCTTTTGCCACAAACTGCTCCTGCACGAACTTCCTTGCCAGCTCCATGTTTTCTTCCAGCGTCAATTCATTCTGCATGGCAATATCAAAGGAATAGGCAAGCTGTGCTTTTGGATGTTTCTCGCAGCTCTCCACAGCATTCCAGAGGGTCGCCCGGTCAAGATATATTTCCGGCGCATGGGGCGGCAGCATGATTTCCGAAGCAATCACGCCGCCCTTTTTGGTGTAATCGCTGACTTCTCCATAGTAGCTGCTGTAAAGACGCTCCCCGGATCGGTAGGCTGCGCTTGCAATGGCGCTCTGACCGGCGCTACGCTTTATCTGTGCGATTGAAAAATGATAAAGTGCTATCCTTAGTCACCGCCTTTCTCCTGCCCGGAAATACGGGCGTGGTTCTCAGTGGCAGACCGGATGAAATGCTCCGCCTGCGGCAGATTCAAAATGTTTTCCATGAGGGAATAAAATTCCGCTTCGGATAGCTCCTTTGTCTGTGGCGCAATGCTCTCAACGGCTGCCCCACGGGTAATTAGCCGGTGCGTCCTCTGTTTCCGGGAACCGCTTTCCAGATACGCCTGCCGGTTTTTCAAACGCTGCATTTTCCGTTTTTCCCGTTCCAGCAGGACAGTGGTTTTTTCATATTCCTGCTTCAACTGTTCCAAAGATTTTTCCATGTTCTCACATCCTTTGCTGATAAGATAAAGAAAGACCATCCGCAGACAGTCCGTGTGTCAGTGCTTCTATAAAACCCGATGAAAAGGGAAAACCGCAAAGCGGATTTCTCTTTGCGGCGGGTACACAGGGGATAGCCGCTTTAGCGGCGCAAGGGGGTGTAGCCACCTTGTCGGAGCAAAGCGAACGCAGACCTCGGATTGCTGATTTTATCAGCGGCAGAGGTAAGCTCCGCAGGACGCACGATACATGGTCTTTAGACTATGTATAGAAGTGCGCCCTTAGTTCCTAAGGGATTTTGCCGTTTCCGGCAGTTTTGTCCTTTTTCTTGGAACGCTTGGAAAGATACTTCGGGCAGTCAACCACAACCGCCCGGAAGCTCTGTTTACATTCGTGCTGGCATTTCCGGCACAGTTCGTTGTAAGTGATACGGCTGCGGTCATTTAAGAAGAAAGACCATTCCAGCCGCCGCTTGTTGCTCATTCTTGCCATAACCGGCTCCTTTCTCCATTTCTACCTGATGTACACAGATAGGCTGTTTTGGTGTAGCGTTTCGGTATCATTTTTAAGTTTTTTTCCCTCTGTATGCTCCTTTGGAAAGTGCGGCAGTATTGCAGTCAGGGAATGATACCTCACGCTTATTTGTCGCTTCTCGGTACGGTTTCGGAGCCTTTTGCCATCCATTCAAAGAAAGCAATTTTGCTGACCTTGATAAGCCTACCCCTGCGGAACGCCGGAAAGCCGGGTGTGTGTACTAGCTCATAGGCGCTCGCTCTTGAAATTCCCATAATCCGCTGAATGTCCGCTACATCCAGAACCAGCGGTAAATCCTCATAGCTGTTCAATCTCTTTTTATCGTTCATTCTGTTCCTCCCATAAATCAAATAGGTTAAAATGCTTCCTGTTGCCGTTCTCCCCAAAATCCGTTTTCCTGCCCCATTCCTGCGGTGTTTCCCTGCATTGGTGCGCCGGATGCGTCACTTCTCCTGCCGGTCATATCCCTTTTGGACGGTCATTCACTTGTCAAGGTACTGTGTGGCACGAAATTACCAACTGCAATCATCATAGCGGACTATCCTTGACAAAACAATGCTTCTGCGATACCATGAGTGTAACGGATATAACTAAATTATATAATTACCATAGACAAAGGCAGGGGATAGGGATGGAGAATCAGTTTATACGGCATGAGCCATGTTTTGAGAGGATTTTGTTTGTCCTGACGCTGGACAGGAAGAAAATGAAAGAGCGGATTTTGATTGGGGAAGAACAGCAGATCCGCTTCCGGCTGAACGGGAGCCAAAACGCAGAGGTGCTTTGTGATATGACACGCCCGCTGGGAACTTTTTTGATAAACTTTGAGCGTGACACGGACAGAGACTGGAACTTATACGGGCTTTCTCCGCTGCGGCAAGCCCTCCACTCCAACCGATGGAAACAGCCGGAGCTGGAACAGGCGGCAAGCGAATTTCTCTGGGGAAAATATCTTAGCAATGACCCTCTGAAAATGTATGTGGCGTTCCGTATCTGGAACAGCTATCTGCTTGCCAGAGAACCCCGTGACCGTAACACTGCCTGTGACCGCTTCATGGATAAAATGAGCAGACTGACCGGGGTATTCCAAAACGAATCCATGAGCTTTGACAGGGAGACAGGAAAACCGAAACATTTTCAAGCTGGCAGCCTTTATTTCAAAGGCGCACCATCAGAAGATACCCGACTTGACCTCTGGTTTCCGGACAACCGGCGCACAGAAGAATGTGTGTCTGCCTATGCGTCCCTCTACCCGTTGATTACCTATTATCTGAACCGGCTGAATGACTGGGGGCTTTGCTTCCGGCAGTGCAAGGTCTGTGGGAAATATTTTCTGGCAAAGAGCCAGCGGTATGAACTGTGCAGCGACAAGTGCCGAAAAGCACAGGCGCTTCAAAACAAGCGGGAATTTGACGAAAGGGCAAGAGAAAATAACTATGACCTGCTTTATAAAAATGAATGCCAGAACTGGCGCAACAAAATAAACCGGGTAAAAAATACCGCAGGCTTTCCGGCTGACCGTCTGGAAAAAATACAGGCTGCCTTTTCCGACTTTAAGAAAGAAGCCTTGCAGAGAAAAAAGGCTGTAAAAACAGGAACAGCCAGCCCGAAAGAATTTACGGACTGGCTGTATCAGCAGAGTAATGTAATTGTGGAGCTGACGGATTATTAAAACTTAGCCTATCGTTCTAATGCGCTCTATAATTGAGTGCTGTTGCAAAGATTTCTTTTGATATACTGATACTACATGATAGACCATCACAACCGCAGCAAAGTATAAAAGCACAAAAAGAACTGGGAAGTGATATTCAAAGTATGAAAGTCCGGGAATTTTTGATATTTGGGTACAAAGCAGCAATCCGATTGGTATGCCTAAAATGCAGCTTCCTATAAAACTTCCAACCAGATAGATGAAACTTTCCGACTGCTGTACTTTTCGCAACTGCAATTTTGTCATACCTGTAGCTTCCAGTAGTGCATAGTCGTGTCTTCTGGCAATGGCATTTGTAATGCTGGTATTCAGCATATTTATAAATGAAAACAGACTAATAAGCACCACCAAAACTGTAATGATGACTTTCGCATTATGGAAGTAATCTTCCAATGCCATAACATCATCAGCCAAAACAGACACATCAACTCTGTCGTCATCTATAAAAATTTCTTTGATTATCTCTGTTGCTACGTCTTTTCCGTTATCATCCAAACAAATATACCATGCAAGCGTACAATTCATTTCTGACAGTGATTTCATATTTTCACCACTTGTATAAATAACAAGCCCAGTATCGCTGTTTTCTACAAATCCGCTTACAACTAACTCCACTTCTTTTTGACCATATCCTGTATCTATGATATACGGCAGATAATCTCCAACTTGAAGCTGCATATTCAGTTTCTGATAATAAGGAGACTGTCTATTGATAGCAACAGGAATTGCTCCATTCTGTAATTCATGACTTGGTTGCATACCCTCAACAATTTCATTTTTAAATGTTTCTGGATTTACAGCATTTTCAATGGACAGTTCAAATTTTTCCCCCTCTGAATTTGTCAGAATGCCGTCCAGCATATACAATTCATAAACATCTTTTACACCTGAAATGTTATACAATTTTTGCTTTTTTTCTTCTGTAAATGGTGTAGATTTCATTAAATCATAGGTGGATTCTTCATCAGCCGTTGAATTTAGTAGTACAAATACATCACTATTTCCCTGGTAAGGTTGTGACGCAAGTCTTTCGGGATTTATCGCATTCAATATTGAAAAAACACCGAACATTAAAATCCCACTCATAATGAGAGATAAAAATGTATAGGCAGCTTTCTTTCTATTGGCTCTACAATACATCCACCCGATTCTTATAGGCGTAAGTTTACGCTTTGCCCCAACACTTCTAAAATAGTTTGTTGCCTGTGTATGTTGTGCTTCTATTGGTGATGTAGATGCAGCCATTTTCGCTGGTGCTTGAAAAGCCAAAGCTGTGATAATCCAAATAAATATGCCGGAGATTACCGCACATACAATGCTTGGTATCCAGTAAAAATGAAGTGGTAAAACTATGTTTACCAGAAAACCGATGACTGTTCCCAACACAATGCAAGGTTTTGCTATTTTGTCACGTTCTTTCTTGACCACTGATTTAATTTGCTGGTATGTTGCGCCGATTGCCCGTAATTGTGCAAATTCATGTACTCGTTGCAGTACAGATACATAAAGAATATTTTTGACAGCCAGCCCTGCCGTACAAAGAAGTACAATAACAATTCCTAAAACAGTTCCTACTGCTTCAGTTGTATTATTTACATGGGCGATCTGCTGCGTACTAAGCGTTGCATTGCACAAAAGAATACCAGAAAAGCTCAACAGAAATGCCGCAATCAAGATGATAACTCTGATTAGAAATGTCCTATTCTTTTCAGAGAATACACTCTTTTCAGCAATCCTTTTCTCTATTCTCTCTGTATCATTTTCAAAAGGATAATTCATAATTCCCACCTCCTTTAACCTACAATTTTGCCATCCTCAATCCGCACAATGCGGTCTGCGAGCTGGGCAATCTCGTTATTGTGAGTAATCATTACAATGGTCTGATTAAATTCTCCGCTGGTACGTTTCAAAAGCCCTAACACATCTGCACTGGTCTTGCTGTCGAGATTTCCAGTCGGTTCGTCAGCAAGGACAATCGCCGGCTTTGTAATTAAAGCTCGTGCAATCGCTACACGCTGCTGTTGACCGCCTGAAAGATTGTTTGGCATATTTTCCAGCTTATCTTCTAAAGCCAGCATATACACAACTTCGTCCATAAATTTCTTATCTACGGTATCACCATCCAATTCCACAGGCAGGGCGATGTTTTCATATACATTCAAAATCGGAACCAGATTGTAGTTTTGGAAAATAAACCCTATGTTACGACGGCGGAAAATTGTCAATTCATCATCATTCTTTTTCGCAAGTTCTTCCCCCCGTACAATCACGCTGCCGGAAGTGGGGGTATCAAGTCCTCCCATCATGTGGAGTAACGTAGACTTGCCGCTGCCGGAAGTTCCAACTACGGCAACAAATTCTCCCTGTTCCACAGTAAAATTTACACCATCAAGGGCACGAGTGATGTTTGGTTCTGTGCCGTAATACTTCTTTAAGTCGATTGTTTGTAAAATGCTCATATTCAAATGCTCCTTTCAAGGCTTTCTACCTGTTGATGAAGTCATTGTAAACCACAAATGTTACACAAATGTCCGAGGTAGGAAAAATTTTTATCGAAAATCGAGATGAAATGTTACAACGCTCGGACATTTCAAAAAAAGTGGCTGTATCTTACCTTACAGGAAGCATAATAGAAAATTCTGAGCCTTGCCCCAGCTCTGAAACGACCTTGATATAGCCCCCTTGCCTTGTTACAATCTCACGAGCCAAATACAAACCTATTCCCACACCCTGTTGATCGTGTACTTCTTCCTCACGATAGAAGCGCCGAAAGATGGCAGCCTGATTGCTTTCTGAAATGCCCCTGCCGGTGTCGGTCACTTTGACCTCTACGTACATTTCCCACTGAACCACTGATACAGAAATCTTTCCACCTGACGGAGTGTATTTTACTGCATTGTCCAGCAGATTGAAAAGGGCTTCGCTTGTCCACTTGCTGTCATGGGAGATTATCAAATTTTCCGGGCAATCCACGGATACAGCAATTTCTTTTTTCTCTGCGGCATATACAATACTGCTCATAGCTTGTGCAAGCGTATGGAATAAGCTGCTGTCTTTCTTTTCTAATCGTATTGCTCCGGTTTCTAACCGGGATGTTTTAACCAGTGCTTGGAACAGAAAATCCAGTTTATCAGTCTGACTGCGTATGCCTTGCAAAAAGTCCATCCGTTCTTCTTCTGAAACAGGCTTTGTTAAAAGTGTGTCCGTTACCATTTGCAAATTGCTGACAGGCGTTTTGACTTGATGCGAAATATCAGAAATCAGCATTTGAAGCTCCTGTCGTTCCATGTCTACCTTGTGCCGATTTTCCTGCATAATCTCATACAACCGGATTAAGCGGTGGTTGATACGGGCAAAAAGAGTTTCACTATCATTTGACTTTTGTAATTCCTCGTTTCCATCAATCATGTTGTCCAGCGTCCGGCACAAATTAGAAGTAAAATGAGAAAGGCGTTTTCCAAAAGACAGCACCAATAGCCAAATCCAGAAAAATGCACAGAGTGTCAATGTTCCACCTGCTATGAAAATTCGTATATCCTGCATTATACCGCCGAGAATACCGGTAATTACCAGCATAGAGAAAACCATGCCAGCACTAATCAGTCTACAAATTTTCTTAGCAGAAAGGTTATTCAGTTTCATTTCTTTTCGCCTCCTGTCCATTGATACCCCATACCGTAAACCGTTTTGATATATGTGTCGCCATCCGCTTCAATCTTACTGCGAATGCGGCTGATAGAAGTAGTAAGGGTATGTTCATCTACATATTTTTCATCAATGTCCCACAGCCTTTCCAAAAGTTGTTGGCGGGTAAGTACCTGCTTCGGATTTTTAAGAAATAGGTTCAGCATTTTATATTCCATCGCAGAAAGCGCTAATGGTTTCCCGTTCAAACTTGCAAATTGTTCCGAAAAATCCAGAAACAGGCTACCATCCTCGTAAATATCCTTAGCTGGTTTGTGATGTTCCAACATAGCGAACATGGCTTTGATCTTTCGCTGCAAAGCACTAATCGAAAAAGGTTTCGTGATATAATCCACTGCACCAGCTTCATATCCTCGTATCTGATCGCTTTCCTGATCGTTGGCAGTTAGAAATATAACTACTGTATCAGGATGCTCTGGCTTGATAAGACGGCATAGGTCATAACCATTTCCGTCTGGTAAATTTATATCCAGCAATACCAAATCAAAAATGTTTGTTTTTAATGATTCAGCGGCTGTCCTTGCATTCAGAACAGAAGTTATTGTGTAACCGTCCAATTCCAAATTATAAGTAAGCGTTTTATTCAAAAGATTATCGTCTTCGACAATTAAAATCTGCTTCATATTGTCACTTCCTTTTCTTTTTGCAGATAGTATAACAGGCAAATGTCCGAGAATTGTTACAAGGACAAATATATTTATTATTTTACAGCTTTTTTCTGTGTACTGCAATTTTATATAAAGAAAGGACAGCAGTGTCAAATTGCTGTCCTTACGGCTTATTATAGCTGGTAGTGTATAAGCGTGGGTTCATCATATTTGGTGTGGTATCTTTAACTATGGGAAACTCCGCTCTCCCATTTGGAGACGGCCTGGCGGCTGACGCCCAGGGCCTCGGCTACGAATTCCTGCGTCATTTTGCACGCAGCCCGATGGGCTTTCAGGATCTCGCCCAGAGTACGGGCAGTCTCTGCCTTTTCTTTGCGAACGGGCTCTGCTTTCAGGTATTTCCGCAGGGCTTTTACCAGCAGGACAAAAAGGTAAATCAGTCCACCGACGATCAGCGCGAAAATGAACAGATTGATGAAAGTGACAATAGTTCCGATCAGCATAAGATAGAATCCTCCTGTTCTGTCTTTGATGCGGGAATCATAGCAAACGCGGGTGGTTGCTTCCACCAACTATCGCGCAACCGGCAATCTTTTTACGGTTTCTTCAAACTCGTAAAACAAATCAATATAGGTTTCCACTATCGTACTACAATGTTCCTTCACAATTTCGCAGTCATAATCATGCATCAGCTCATTTCTCACCTTCAGCATTTCCATCCAGGCGTCATCAGAAATCAGATTCGCCTTGAAAGCCTCCCGAAGCACCTCTCGCGGCGATCCTGCCACAAAACCGGTAATCGCATAGTGTTGCACCAGGATATCCTTCATAACCTTCCATGCCAAATCAAAGGTAATACTGAATTTGGCGCTGGTACCGCTTAAAACAAAGGAATCGGAAAGATCCCTCTGTTTTGCCTCCGCCAGCGCATCCAGTGAGTTACAAAATGATGTGAACCGTCTTTTAAATTTCTCGTCCATATTGCCTGATATCCTCCAATAACAACTGATTTTTACAGGTATCCAGATTCAACAGGTCCACACTGTAAAGAGTTGGAAGCTCCTCTATTTTTTCTGCCAACAGTTCAAATTTTTCCACTCCTGTCACGGCAATGTCAATGTCGCTTCTCTCCCGTTCCGTATGCTTTGCCCTGGATCCATATAAAATCACTCTTTGGGCATGAAAGCTTCTGCAAAGCTTTGCTGCTTCCTGTATTACTTCTTCTGCGGTCATCTGCGACACCCTCTTTCTGTCATTGCCACTTTTAGCCGTGCAGCCCGTTAGTCTGGCGGATCATATCCTCCACCACAATATCGAAAATTTCTCCTATGGAATTGCAGTATTCCAGAATTTTCCAGGGCTCATTGGTATGGAAATGAATCTTCACCAGATCCTCGTCTCCCGCCGCAATCAGGCTGTTGCCCTCAAAATGCTCGGTGATGTAATCGGAAATTTCATCCTCGTCCAGGTCCTGATCCCTGCGCTCAATCAGAAGCTGGGTATCATAACGGTATGCGAACTGATCGTCTTCAGCGTCAATTGAATTTACTCCCATGTGATTAATCTCCTTTGTTTTCCTGATAATAATCAATATTGTCCCAGCCGGCTCGTATGGTTTCTTTATACCCTTTAACCTACCACAATCAGTTCCGCCGTCTCGATGGCCTTATCCACCATCTCATCGATCTGCTCCATCAGCTTCTGTTCGGAGCGCTTGATCACATTGATGTTCGGCTTGGTCACCGGATGCTTGGCAACAAATATCGTACAGCAGTCCTCAAAGGGCTGAATCGACGTCTCATAAGTATCAATCTGCTTGGAAATCGTTACGATATCTTCCTTATCGTACGCAATCAGCGGACGGAATACCGGCATAGTGCAGACCTCGTTGGTAGCTGCCAGGCTGTGTACGGTCTGGCTGGCTACCTGGCCGATACTCTCGCCGGTAATCAGGCCGAGAGACCCTGTCTTCTCCGCGATCCGCTCTGCGATCCGCATCATATAACGGCGCATGATAATCGTCAGTTCGTCGTGAGGACATTTCTCATAGATATATAACTGAATCTCCGTAAAGTTTACCACATACAGGTAAATGGGGCCGGTATAACGGGCCACCTTCGCCGCCAGATCTACCACCTTCTGCTTTGCGCGCTCGCTGGTGTAGGGCGGCGCATGGAAATATACCGCGTCAATCTTGACGCCGCGCTTAGCTACCATGTAGCCTGCCACCGGGCTGTCAATACCACCGGATAAAAGCAGCATGGATTTTCCGTTGGTGCCGATGGGCATACCGCCCGGACCCGGGATAATGTCAGAGTACAGATAAATATGCTCCCGCACTTCCACATGAATCATCAGCTCCGGCTCATGCACATCTACGCGCATACCCGGAAACGCATCCAGAATCCGGCCTCCCAGCTCCGCGTTCATCTCCATGGAAGCCTTCGGATAAGTCTTGCGGGCGCGGCGGGCCTGTACTTTAAAGGTTTTCTCACAATTCTCGCCGTAGCGGGCCTTTAAGTAAGCCACCACATCGTCGCCCAGCTTCTCAAAGCCTTCGTCCTCCAGAATCACCACCGGGCAGATGCCCACGATACCGAATACCCGGCGCATGGCTGCCACCGCGTCGTCGTAATCGTACTCGCCCTCGGTGTGGACATAGATACGTCCCTGATCCTTGGTTACTTTAAACGTGCCCTCCACATGCTTCAGGGCATGGCGGATCTGCGCTACCAGCGCGTCCTCAAAGAGATACCGGTTCTTTCCCTTGATCCCGATTTCTCCGTATTTAATCAAAAATGCGTGAAAAAACATGTTGTTCCCCTTTCTATCTTCTCGTAAACCGGCGCAGCATCGGAAGTAGGGCCCGAAGCGCCTCCAGTGTGTAATCCAGCTCCTCTTTTGTCGTAAATTCACTGAAGCTGAACCGGATGGTGGAGTCCAGAAGCTCCTTCTTTACGTGAATGGCCTTCAATGTCTCACTGACCGCCGGGTGATTGGAAGCGCAGGCAGATCCGGAGGACACGTAAATGCCCTTATCCTCCAGAGAATGAAGCAGCACCTCGCTTCGTACTCCCGCAAAGCTGACGCTGACAATATGGGGCGCGCCCTCTCTGCCCTCCGGTCCGTTTACAATGGTTCCCTCTATCTTTTCGATCTCTTCGACAAAGTATTCCCGGAGCCCATACAGCCGCTCCATCTTCTCGTTGAAATCTGTATAAATCTCTTTTACGGCCTCGCCCAGCCCTGCGATACCCGGCACATTTTCCGTACCGGAGCGTAAGTCTCTCTGCTGGCCGCCTCCGAAAAGAATCGGATGAATCTTCACATGCTCGTCTACATACAGAATTCCCATGCCCTTGGGCCCATGAATCTTATGACCGCTGACACTCAGCATGTCAATACCCAGCTTTTTCGGCAGAATCCGGAACTTTCCGTAGCCCTGCACCGCATCCACATGGAACAAAACGGGTTTCTCCCGGTTTTTCAGAAGCCTTCCTATCTCCTCGATGGGCTGTACCGCGCCAATCTCATTGTTCACATACATGACAGACACCAGAATGGTCTCGTCCGTCAGCGCCTCTTCCAGATCCGCGATCTGCACCCGTCCCTGTCCGTCTACCGGCAGGTAGGTTACCTGAAAGCCCTGCTTTTCCAGCTCCTTCATGGTATTCAAAATAGCCGGGTGCTCAATCCGGGTGGTAATCAGGTGCTTTCCTGCCCGCTGATTGGCATGGGCCGCGCCCATGAGCGCCAGGTTATCGCTCTCTGTCCCGCCGGAGGTAAAATAGATCTCCTTGGGCTCCACCTTCAGATTCTTCGCAATGATTTCTTTCGCCTCACGGACGTATTTCTCCGCGTCCATACCCTTCTGATGTAAGGAGGACGGGTTGCCGTAGTCCTCGGTCAGAACCTTGTACATCAGCTTCGCTGCCTCCGGGAAGCAGCGGGTGGTGGCTGAATTATCTAAATAAACTTCCATGATATTCCTCTTTTTTATTTTCTATATTCATAGCTTTTATCTCAAACGCATCATACATATCTTTAGCTCTGTAAAGATTATCCTCTAACCCAGCTATATAAATCCTCCTACAAGATAACAACTATGAACTTATATTTCTATTCTTCCAGCAGGTAACTCAGCATGGCCATCACCGCCAGCCCTGCCGTCTCAGTCCGCAGAATTCGCTTTCCCAGCGTAATAGCCTTCGCTCCTGCTGCCACTGCTTCCTCTACTTCGCTTTCTTCAAAGCCGCCCTCCGGGCCGATGAAAATACCTACGGACTGGCCGGGTCTGATTTCACCCATAACCCGCCTGGTTTCGGCCATATGCTCAGCCCGCTCATAAGGGATCAGAAGCACATCCAGCTTCTTTGCCTCCTCCAGGGCCTTCCCAAAGGACATGACGCCGCTGACCTCGGGGATCACACCACGGCCGGACTGCTTGGCCGCGCTCTCCGAGATGGTATTCCAGCGCTTCAGCCGTGTCTGCTCCTTTTTTGCGTCCAGCTTCACCACAGCACGCTTCGTGGATACCGGAACAATCCGGTCCACTCCCAGCTCCACGCATTTCTGGACGATGAGATCCATCTTATCGCTTTTCGGCAGCCCCTGAAACAGGGTAATGGCCGAGGCAAGCTCCGCATTGCCGTCAAGCTTCCAGAGAATCTGGGCGCGCACCTCATTTTCACCAAGATCGGTAAGCTTACAGCGGTACTCTGCGCCTTGGCCGTCAGCGATCAGCACTTCCTCGTCTGCCCGCATACGAAGGACATTCCGGATATGGTTCACATCTGCTCCAGTGATTACGATTTCCTTTTCCCCGATCTGACCGGGTTCCGCAAAAAAACGATGCATCCTACTGCTCCTTACGGGCCGTTACGCTGACCCACTCGCCCTGATGGGTGACCTCCAGTACGGTCAGGCCACATTTCTTCACGGTCTCCACCACCAGGTCTTCCTTATCGTCAATGATACCGGATGTAATATAGACGCCGCCCGGCTTCAGCTGGGACAGAATCACCGGCGTCAACGGCACCAGCACCTCCGCCAGAATGTTCGCCACTACGATATCATAGCATCCATAGCCAACCCGTTCCTGAATCTCTTTCTCTGTGATAATATTGCCAATCATCATTTCAAAGGAAGCCGGGTCGATGCCATTCACTTCCATATTTTCCCTTACAGCCTCTACCGCGCAGGGATCCAGATCGGTTCCTACCGCGTGCTTCGCTCCCAGCTTCAGACTGATGATGGACAGGATACCGCTGCCGGTTCCCACGTCCAGAAGCTCCGTCTCCGGCGTCAGAAACTTGCGAAGCTGGCGGATACACAGCTGTGTCGTCTCATGCATACCGGTTCCGAAGGCGGTTCCCGGATCAATCTGAATCAGAAGCTTTTCCCGATCCTCCGGCTTCACCTCTTCCCAGGAGGGCTTGATCAGGATATCGTCCACGTAAAACTGATGGAAGAACTCCTTCCAGTTGTTGATCCAGTCCTTATCCTCGGTTTCAGAGGCCTGAATCGTAGCTTCTCCGATCTCCACGCCCCAGCCCGCGATTTCCTTTAAACCCTCGCGCACCCGCTCCAGCATTTCCTCCTGATCCGCATCCGGCTCCAGATAAAAGCTGATATAGGCCACGCCGTCGTCCGCCGGTCCCTCCGGCAGAATGTCCACAAACATCTGCTCCTTTTCTCTCTGGGACAGGGGAACCTTGTCCTCGATCTCGATTCCCTCGATGCCCACATCCTGCATCATACTGCTGATGAGATCCTCTGCCTCCGTCCGGGTCTTCAATGTGTATTTATTCCATTTCATAAAATGCACCTCTCATATCTTTTAGGTCACAACAAAACAGGCACTCGTCCGACAAGTGCCCACACTCTATACTAGGATAGCATAAAAAAAGCGCTCCGACAAGTACTGCCGAAGCGTTTTCCCGCCATTTCTAAGATATTTCTCAGATAAATCTGATTTTACGCAAACACGACACCTACCAGCATTCCGTAAATGGGAATCGTCACCATGGACACCAGTGTGGTGAACACCACCAGACCGCTGGCAAAGCCATAGTCGCAGTCATGCTGGGAGGCCAGAAGCGCCGTAGTATTGGCCACCGGCATGGAGACCAGAACTGTGATGACCTCCGCCACCAGAGGCTCCAGATGGAGCAGGTAGCAGACGCCCAGCACGATAAGGGGCTGGATACCCAGACGAAGTACCGTGATAACACCCAGATCCCTACAGAAGATCCGACGCATGTCGGTCTCTCCCATGATAAAACCAATGGTCAGCATGGTCATAGGTGTCAGGCACTGATTAAAGCCGTAAATGGTATTATGCAGGAAATCCGGCAGCTTCGCCTGGGGGAAAAACATCCATACCACACCGATGATGGTCGCCAGTACGCAGGGATGCGTAATCGTTCTCTTCAAGGTTTTCGAAAAACTGCCCACACCCTCCTGAAAACATTCTAACCCTACGCTCCACATGAATATCCGCACCGGAAGTAGGAACACGGAAGCGTATACCAGTCCTGGCGCGCCGTACAGGCCCTCGATGACCGGATTGCCCAGATAACCGCAGTTGGCAAACTGGAAGGCGTAGCGCATAATACCGCGGCGGCTGTTGTCCATGTTTTTCCATAAAAATTTACTTAAGATATACCAGGTCAGCTGAATCAGGGCTGACATGATAATGACTACGATCATAGAGCGAAAAGCCGAAGTGTCCGACTTGGAAAAGGCGTAGAGAATATTGCAGGGGAGAATCAGGTTGACCAATAGATTGGTCAGGCTCTTGCGTCCCTCCGATGTGACGATTCCCTTTCTTCTGATAAAGACGCCCACAAGGAGCATCGTAAACATCATGCCCTGCATGGTCAGCAGGCTTTTCATATCTACCATTATGTTTTCCTCTTTTGCTGTCTGATTTTTATATATATATCTTTCTTTTTCCCGCTTTAAAAATGATGCAATTGATTCTTCTGAAGCTCCAGAATTGCCGCCGGGATCCGCGCAGTCAGATCTGAGGGCAGCATACCGTACTCGCCAAGTTCTGTCCGGGCCAGATCTCCGGCCAGGCCGTGAAGATAAACAGCCAGGGCTGTCATACGTCCGGTTTCTTTCAAAAATGAGCTTTCTTTCTGTGCCTGTTCTATTGCCTCTGTCCGTATAGAATTACCTGTGTACTTTCCGTCATTTTTGTGCGCAGCCACCAGTTGTCCCAGCAGCCCCAGAATCATGCCGCCCAGCACGTCCCCGCTGCCTCCCTTGGCCATCCCGTTATTCCCGGTAGGATTCACATAACAGCTTCCGTCCGGCAATGCGGTCACGGTTCCCGGCCCCTTCAGTACCAGGATACAGCCGTATTCCTTTGCAAAATCCAGCGCCGCCGTTTCCCGGCCAGCCGCCAGTTCACCGCCCAGATAGTGAAATTCTCCCTCATGGGGCGTCAGAATCGTAAGCAATCCTTTTTCCGCCCGCTTCCGCAGTACATCCTTTCGATCCTTAATGGCATACAGCCCGTCCGCGTCCAGAATCAGCGGCGTCTCTGTTTCTTCCAGAATTTTACTTATCAACTTTGGCAACTCCTGGGAGCGTCCCAGTCCCGGCCCCAGAAGCCCGGCGTCGCAGCTGTTCAACCGCTCCAGAATCGGGAAAAAAGCGTCCTTGGAAATCTTCCCGCGGGCTGCAGGCAGCGGCGACGGCATCACTTCCAGACAGTGCCCCGCCACGATAGGGTATACCGGTTCGGGCACCCCCAAGAACACCAACCCGCTTCCACTGCGGGCTGCGCCATAAGCTGCCAGTACCGGAGCGCCTGTAAAGCCTACACTTCCGCCCGTGATACTGACCCGTCCAAAATCACCCTTGTGACCGTCCGGGTTCCGTACCGGAAGAAGCTTTGCTGCCAGTTCCTTTGTAAAAATCTGCTTTTCCATACGCCCACCGCCTTTTTCCGAAAAAATCTGTATCCATTGTAGCACAAACTTTCCGGACTGTGAACCTCTGTGTACTTTTCCTTCTGTTTAACCGCCTCGAATCGCATACGATTAAGCTTCCTTCGTGTCCTGTTTCCTAAGCTCCTCGAATTCGAGGAGTAAATTGAGATTATGGACTTTTCCCACAGCTGCAAAAAGGACTCTCCTTCCCGGAAAGTCCTTTCTACTATTTTATCACTCTATTCTCACTTAAATCGTTGCAATATCAATGAGGCTTAAGGTCTTCACGTCCGTATTCTCCAGACTGGTTACCAGAGCCTTGGCGGTATCGATCGCTGTCAGCACATTAACACCTGTCTCAATGGCATTCCTACGGATGACAAAGCCGTCGTGGCTGTGATCTACACCCTGGGAGGGCGTGTCGATAACCAGGTCGATCTTGTGGCCCAGAATCAGATCCAGAATATTGGGGGACTCCTGCTCCAGCTTTCTGGTCAGGCGCACGGAGACGTCTGCCTCCATGAGTGCTCTTGCGGTGCCCTTGGTGGCATAGATACAGTAGCCCAGCGCCTCAAAACGCTTCGCAATCTCCACTGCTTCTTCCTTATCCTCGTCCCGGACAGTCATAATCATATTTTTATGCTTGGGCAGACGGATGCCTGCGCCCAGGAAGGCCTTGTAAAGGGCCTCGTTGAAGGTTTTGGCAATACCCAGACACTCACCGGTGGATTTCATCTCCGGTCCCAGGCTGATGTCCGCGCCGCGGATCTTCTCAAAGGAGAATACCGGCATCTTCACCGCATAATAATCTGCCTCCGGCTGAAGGCCCGGCTGATAGCCCAGATCCTTGATCTTGTAACCCAAGATGACCTTGGTAGCCAGCGGCACAATCGGAATACCGGTCACCTTGCTGATATAGGGAACCGTACGGCTGGAACGGGGATTTACCTCGATCACGTATACCTCGTCGCCTACCGCGATAAACTGAATGTTAATCAGACCGATCACATGCAGGGACCGTGCCAGGCGCTTCGTGTATTCCTCGATGGTAGCCTTCACCTTATCGCTGATGCTCTTGGCCGGATAGACTGAGATACTGTCTCCGGAATGGATACCCGCGCGCTCGATATGCTCCATGATACCCGGAATCAGGATATCCTCGCCGTCGCACACGGCATCAACCTCGATCTCCTTGCCCTGCAGGTACTTATCTACCAGAATGGGATGCTCCTGGGCAATCCGGTTGATGATACCGATAAATTCCTCCACGTCCTTATCGTTGATGGCAATCTGCATACCCTGGCCGCCCAGCACGTAGGAGGGACGCACCAGAACCGGATAGCCCAGCTCGTTTGCTGCCTTCTTTGCCTCCTCGGCGGTAAATACCGTATGTCCCTTGGGTCTCGGAATCTGACACTGCTCCAGAATCTCGTCGAAGAGCTCCCGGTCCTCTGCCGCGTCCACGTTCTCCGCAGAGGTTCCCAGGATGGGCACGCCCATCTTCATCAGGGCCTCGGTCAGCTTGATGGCAGTCTGTCCGCCGAACTGTACCACAGCTCCATCCGGCTTCTCCAGACGCACGATGCTCTCCACATCCTCCGGGGTCAGCGGCTCGAAATACAGCTTATCCGCAATATCGAAGTCGGTACTTACCGTCTCCGGGTTATTGTTGATGATGATGGTCTCATAGCCCTCTTTCGCAAAGGCCCAGGTACAGTGTACAGAGCAGAAGTCGAACTCGATACCCTGTCCGATCCGGATGGGGCCGCTGCCCAGAACCAGTACCTTCTTACGGTCTTTTGTTTCTACGACTTCATTTTCACTGCCAAATACAGAGTAGTAATAGGGTGTGCTTGCCTCGAACTCTGCCGCACAGGTATCTACCATTTTGTACGCAGCGGTGATGCCGTTGGCGTAACGGAGCTCTTTAATCTCCTCCTCCGTCTTGCCGGTCAGGCGGGCAATGACATTGTCCGGGAACTCGATCCGTTTCGCTTCTTTTAAGAGCTCCGGCGTCAGGGGCTCACTCTTCAGCGCCTGCTCCATTTCCACCAGAATCGCAATTTTATCAATGAACCAGAGATCAATCTGGGTAATGGCATGAATCTCCTCATAGGAAATGCCCTTGCGGATGGCTTCCGCAATCAGCCAGATACGGCGGTCGTCCACCACATGAAGCTGATCCAGGATTTCCTCTCTGGAAAGATTTGTAAAATCATAGGACATCAGGCTGTCCACGTGCTGCTCCAAAGAACGGATGGCCTTCATCAGTGCGCCCTCGAAGTTGTTACAGATGGCCATAACCTCGCCGGTGGCCTTCATCTGTGTGGTCAGGGTACGTTTTGCGCTGATAAATTTATCAAAGGGCAGACGGGGCATCTTCACGACACAGTAGTCCAGCATAGGCTCAAAGCTGGCCTTGGTCTGTCCGGTAATGGCGTTGGGAATCTCGTCCAGGGTATAACCCAGGGCAATCTTAGCCGCTACCTTGGCAATGGGGTAGCCCGTAGCCTTGGAAGCCAGCGCAGAGGAACGGCTCACTCGGGGATTTACCTCGATGACGCAGTATTCGAAGCTCTCCGGATGCAGGGCATACTGAACGTTGCAGCCGCCAGTGATGTTCAGCTCGCTAATGATATTCAGGGCAGAGGTACGCAGCATCTGGTACTCCTTGTCGCCCAGGGTCTGGGAAGGAGCTACAACGATGCTGTCGCCGGTGTGTACGCCTACCGGGTCGATATTTTCCATGTTACATACGGTGATGCAGTTGCCGGCGCCGTCCCGCATAACCTCATACTCGATCTCTTTCCAGCCTGCAATGCAGCGCTCCACCAGAACCTCGCCCACACGGGAAAGCCGGAGACCGTTGGCCAGAATCTCCTCCAGCTCCACCTGGTTGTGGGCGATTCCGCCGCCGCTGCCACCCAGGGTGTAAGCCGGACGAAGAACCACCGGGTAACCGATTTTATTGGCAAAGGCAATACCTGCCTCTACGTCCTTTACTACCTCGGAAGCCGCCACGGGCTCGCCGATTTTCTCCATGGTGCTCTTGAACTCCAGACGGTCCTCGGCCTTCTTGATGGTCTCGGAAGTAGTTCCGATGAGACGTACGTTATGCTCCTTTAAGAAGCCACGCTCCTCCAGCTCCATGGCCAGATTCAGTCCCGCCTGGCCGCCCAGAGTCGGCAGGACGCTGTCGGGCTGTTCCTTCAAAATCAGCTGCTCTACCACCTCTACGGTCAGCGGCTCGATGTATACGCGATCTGCGATATCCTTATCGGTCATGATGGTAGCCGGGTTGGAATTTAAGAGGACAACCTCGATGCCCTCCTCCTTCAGGGAACGGCAGGCCTGGGTGCCCGCATAGTCGAACTCGGCTGCCTGGCCGATGATGATCGGGCCGGAGCCGATGACAAGTACTTTTTTGATAGACGGATTCTTAGGCATTTTTCTTCACCTCCATCATGCGAATAAACCGGTCAAACAGGTAGCTGGAATCCTGGGGACCCGGGCATGCCTCCGGATGGAACTGTACGGTAAAAATGTTCTTACCGGTGTATTTCAGACCCTCGTTGGTTTTGTCATTGACATTTTCAAAGGCCGCTGTCGCTACAGCCGGGTTCAAGCTGTTCACATCTACGGCATAGCCGTGGTTCTGGGAGGAAATATAGACTCTTCCGGTCTCCAGATCCTTTACCGGGTGATTGCCGCCTCTGTGGCCGTATTTCAGCTTGTAGGTGTCTGCGCCGGTGGCCAGGGCCATCAGCTGATGTCCCAGACAGATGGCAAAAATCGGAATGTCGCTTTCATAGAGCTTCCGCACCTCGTCGATGATGGGACCACAGTCCTTGGGGTCTCCGGGGCCGTTGGAAAGCATGATGCCGTCCGGATTGGACGCGATGATTTCCTCTGCCTTGGTTCCCGCCGGGTAAATCGTAACCTCGCAGCCTCTCTCATGGAGGGAACGGGCGATGTTGCGCTTTGCGCCAAGGTCCAGGAGCGCTACCTTGTAGCCGTCATTTTTCATCACAGACTTTTCCTTGCAGGTAACCTTTTCGACCACCTTACCGGTACGGTATGCCTTTAAACGGGGCAGTACCTCGTCCAGGTTTTCATATTCTTTTGTGGTAATCATACCGTTCATGGTGCCACTCTCACGCAAAATCTTGGTCAGCGCACGGGTATCAATACCTGCGATTCCGGGAATATCATATTTTTTCAGGAAATTCTGAATGGTATCTGTACTTCTGAAATTGCTAGGAAGGCGAGAAAGCTCCCGAACAATATATCCATCCGGCCAGGGACGTCCGGACTCCATATCCTCATAACATATTCCATAATTACCAATCAACGGATAAGTCATTACCACTGCCTGTCCCGCGTAGGAGGGGTCGGTCAGCACTTCCAGATAACCGGTCATTGATGTATTGAACACGATCTCACTTACGACCTCGCGCTCTGAACCGATGCTGGTGCCTGTAAACACATGTCCGTCTTCCAATATCAGAAAAGCTTTCATTCGTCCACCTGTTCCTTTCAAAATTATAGTCTCTTTGTATATACTTTCTCAAAAAAAAAAGACATACCATGCCCACTCGCATTTCCAGTCTTTTTTCCTCAAATTGAAGTTATTATACTATAACTCTTTTTGATGTTCAAGAGTTTTTTTCTATTTTTTTCTGCCGTTCCAAAAGCCGTCGCTCCACGGTTGGAAACCGCTGCAGATCTGTGTGTGGAATGGCCTGGGCCGCCCGCATGATCTCCAGGAACTCCTCCACCGCGCCAAACTGGACGTACTGCATCCGTTCGATGTTCTCCTCTGCTTTCTCCCTAAGGCCGCGATCCAGCAGCAGCTTCCGCGCGCCCTGCAGGGACGTATTTCCCGGGGAAATGATTTTGTCCCGGTCGATATCCGGGTACATGCCGATGGTCACCGCCGACTCCTTATCAATGTGAGTGCCGAAAGCTCCGGCCACATAGAAGCGTCCCACATCCTCCATGGTGAGGCCGATAAGGTTCATCATGTATTCCACCATGGTCATGGCTGCGGCCTTAGTGCGGATGAACTCGTCGATATCGCTCTGATAGAAGCAGAGCCCCGGCGCGTACTCAATGGCGTACTCCACATCATTTTCGGAGGCCGCGTCTACTTTCTGACACTTTCGGAGACCTGGAATCCGGAACTGCTTCCCGCCGTCTTCCTTTTCCATCTGATTTTCCGCTACCTGAAATCTCCCCCGCAGATCAATCCAGCCATTCAGATAAAGCTCTGCCAGCAGATCCACGATACCGGAGCCGCAGATGCCCTTCGCCTCCGTCTCACCAATCACATGAACCTTCAATCGCCCATGCTCTGTGATCACCCTGTCTACCGCGCCGTTCTCCGCCCGCATACCCGTGCGTACCGAACCGCCCTCCAGGGCCGGTCCTGCCGCACCTGCGCCAGCCAGCAGGAATTCCTGATTGCCTACCACCAGTTCTCCGTTGGTTCCCACGTCCAGAAAGACACTGATCTCCTCCCGGTCGGGAATCCCAGTGGCCAGCATACCGCTGATGATATCCCCGCCCAGGTAATTCTCCATGGCCGGACAAAGGTATACAAAGCCCTGTACCGGAATTCCAAGCTCCGCTCCCCGGCACACCTCCGGCTCCAGGGTCTGAACCGCGTAGGGCGACTGAAAAACCCCGAAGGCATCCAGCCCCAGCAGGAAATGCATCATGGTCGTATTGCCTGCCACAGTCAGGATGTTGCACTGCCGCGCGTCCACGCCGGTCTTTTCCAAAAGCTTCTCTATCAGCATCCGAAAGCCCCTCGCCGTAACTTCCTGAAGCTCGCGCCGCCGCTCCGGGTGATCCTTGGTATAGAAGATACGGGTCAGAATATCGTCCCCGTAGGCGATCTGTGGATTGAATACACTTTCCGAGGCAAACGTCTCTCCGGTATTCAAATCCACCAGTTCCATTACAATCGTGGTGCTGCCCAGATCCGCGCAGAGGCCATAATGCTGCGCCGTTGTGTCTCCTGGCTCCAGCGCCAGCAGCTCCCAGATGCGTCCGTCAAAGCCAAGCGATGCCGTCACCTGCCAGTCTGCCTGCTCACAGATCGCCAGACATTCCGACAGCACCAACGGACGAATCCGGATATCTGCCTCTTTGTCCGTATAGAAAGAACCACAGTCCCTGAGAGCAGCCAAAAGCCGCTTTTGCATGGATCTGTGGTCCTCCTCACAGGGACGGGGCAATTTTAAATATACTTTTCTGCTCCATTCCTTCATATTCTAACTAGTTATCCAGCAGCTTGTCCTGGCCGTTCCAGCTGTACAGCTTACGGATTTCCTTTCCAACCTTCTCTGACGGATGCTCAGCAGCCAGCTTTCTCATAGCCTTGAAGTGAGCCTGTCCACCTGCCGGAGACATGTCAAGCAGGAAGTCCTTTGCGAAGGTACCGTCCTGGATATCCTTCAGGATCTTCTTCATGGTCTTCTTAGTCTCCTCTGTGATAAGCTTCGGTCCGGTGATGTAATCGCCGTACTCTGCAGTATTGGAGATAGAATAACGCATTCCTTCAAAGCCGGACTGGTAAATCAGGTCTACGATGAGCTTCATCTCATGGATACACTCGAAGTAAGCATTTCTCGGATCATAGCCAGCCTCAACCAGAGTCTCGAAACCAGCCTGCATCAGAGCGCATACGCCGCCGCACAGAACTGCCTGCTCACCGAACAGGTCTGTCTCTGTCTCGGTTCTGAATGTGGTCTCCAGGATACCGGCTCTTGCTCCGCCGATAGCCAGGCCGTATGCCAGTGCATACTCCAGAGCCTTGCCAGTCGCATCCTGCTCTACCGCTACCAGACAGGGCGTTCCCTTGCCGGCCTGATACTCGCTTCTTACGGTGTGGCCCGGCGCCTTCGGAGCGATCATGGTAACGTCTACATTCTTCGGCGGTACGATCTGATTAAAGTGGATGTTGAAGCCATGGGAGAACATCAGCATATTGCCCTCTTCCAGGTTCGGCTCGATATCCTTCTTGTACATAGCTGCCTGCAGCTCGTCATTGATCAGAATCATAATGATGTCTGCGCGCTTTGCAGCCTCTGCTGCTGTATAAACCTCAAATCCCTGCTCCTCTGCTCTCTTCCAGGATTTGCTTCCCTCATAAAGGCCGATAATGACATGGCATCCGGACTCCTTTGCGTTCAGTGCCTGTGCGTGTCCCTGGCTGCCGTATCCGATCACTGCGATGGTCTTTCCATCCAGCAGAGACAGATTGCAGTCTTCCTGATAATAGATCTTTGCCATTTTTTCATTCCTCCGTTTTATTTTGTGTAATAAATTTATGCTTGAGGCGGCGGCATCCGGCCCGCAGCCGGTAATGGGTCACCTAAAGTATCGTAAATAAAATTAGCTGAAATCGTAGTCCATAAGCCGACCGTCCTCATCGTACATCTTCACATCGAAGGTGCCCCGGGACAGACCGGTGATACCGGTTCTCGCCAGCTCCAGAATCTCATACCCGCTTAACAGGTCGATAAAGGCGTCCACCTTGGACTGATTGCCGGTCAGTTCGATGACCAGGGATTCCTTGGCCACATCCACGATCTTCGCGCGGAAAATATTGGCCACTGCGATGAGGGACTGGCGGTTCTCCTCACTGACCTTCAGCTTAATCATAATCAGCTCGCGGCAGATAGAAGTTTCGGGCTCCAGGCGCTTGATATCAATCACGTCTACCAGCTTATTCAACTGGTTCTCAATCTGCTGCATAATAATCTCGTCGCCCTTGGCTACTACGGTAGCACGGGAATAACGGGGATCGGCGGTTACGCCAACCGTCAGACTGTCGATATTATAACCACGGCGGCTGAACAGGCCTGCGATGCGGCTTAACACACCGGAGGTATTATCGACCAGAATAGAAAATACAACTCGTTTCATAGCTTTCCCTTCCCTTTTAAGTGTTCGCTGCGCGGACAGTTGTCCCGTCCGCGCAGGCAAATCTTTCTCTTGATTCTACCAAGTTCGACACCCGTTGTCAACCATTTCAACAGGGAATCTTCGCTTTCTGCTTTGTCTAGTTGGTCAGCATCATCCGGTCGTTGGCAAACTCACCGCCGCTGACCTCTTCGAATTTGGTCAGCAGGTCGGATACCTTCAGATTTTTCTTCTCCTCGCCCGCCACATCGTAGATGACATGGCCCTCGTACATCATGATCAGACGATTACCATGGGCGATAGCATCCTTCATATTGTGGGTGATCATCAGGGTAGTCAGGTGATCCTCGCCGACGATGCGGTCAGTGGCATCCAGTACCTTGGCCGCGGTCTTCGGATCCAGAGCTGCGGTATGCTCGTCCAGGAGCAGAAGCCGCGGCTTCTTTAGGGTCGCCATCAGAAGGGTCAGCGCCTGTCTCTGTCCGCCGGACAGAAGGCCGACCTTGCTGGTCAGACGATCCTCCAGGCCCAGTCCCAAGGCTGACAGGCGTTCCTTATAATACTCCCGCTCCTTCTGGGTAATGCCCGGCTTCAGAAAGCGCATCGCGCCTCTTCTGGCAGCCAGCGCCATATTTTCCTCAATCTGCATACCGGCTGCGGTTCCGGTCATGGGATCCTGGAACACGCGTCCAAGATATGCCGCGCGCTTGTGCTCCGGAAGCTTTGTCACGTCCACATTGTCAATAAAGATTTTTCCCTCGTCCACGGGCCACACGCCTGCCACCGCGTTCAGCATGGTGGATTTTCCCGCTCCGTTACCGCCGATGACCGTAACGAAATCTCCCTCGTTCAGATGAAGATTCAGTCCGGACAGAGCCGTCTTTTCATTTACGGTTCCTGCGTTGAAGGTCTTCCATACATTTTCTACTCTAAGCATTTGCCGCACCTCCCTTTTTTACCGGTTTTGCAAAATATTTGCCCTTCAGGTACGGGATAGCCAGGAATACGGCCACTACCAGGGCGGAGATCAGCTTCATGTCGTTGGCGTTCAGGCCTGCCATGATAACCAGCTGATATACAATCCAGTAAATGATAGCGCCAAGCACTACCGTAAAGAGCTTAAAGCCGAAGTTCCGGCTGATTTTTCCGAAGATAACGTTTCCGATGATAACGGCTGCCAGTCCGATAACGATGGCGCCACGGCCTGCGTTGACGTCGGCGAAGCCGTTGTACTGGGCATACAGGCCGCTGGACAGAGCCACGATACCGTTGGAAATCATCAGACCAAGGATCTTGCTGGTATCGGTATTGATACCCTGGGCTCTGGACATATGCTCATTATTGCCGGTCGCCCGGATGGAGCAGCCCAGCTCTGTTCCGAAGAACCAGTACAGAATTCCGATAATGAAAAGGACAAACACGCCCGCCACAAAATTGGTATTCTGATAGAAGGGAACACCCTTTACCCAGCGAAGGGAAACAATCTGGTCATACTTTCCGAAAGCCAGGGCCTGGTTTGCCTTTTCCCCCATGATACGGAGATTGATCGAGTAGAGTCCCAGCTGGGTCAAGATTCCTGCCAGAATCGCCGGAATTCCCATGGCTGTATGGAATAAACCGGTCACCAGACCTGCCAGCATACCTGCCAGGAACGCCACAAACAGGGACATCCATACGGAATGGCCGCTCTGCATCATCATAATACAGACCGCGCCTCCGGTAGCCATGGTTCCGTCTACCGTCAGATCCGCCAAATCCAACACCTTATAGGTGATGTACACACCAATTGCCATAATACCCCAGATCAGACCCTGCGCGCAGGGACCGGGCAATGCATTCAAAAACTTTAAAACATCCACTTTTCTATCCTCCTGCCTTGTAATCACGCAAAAAATGCGTAAAGCTTTCAATATTATAGCAAAAAGCAGGTAAAAAGGGAAGTCCTTTTTACCCGCCTCAACACATTCTTTTTTAAATTCATGCGAAATGTACTGTTCCAGCTTACTCTGCTGTCTCAATTGCTACATAGTCATCCGGAATGGTTGCGCCCATAGCCTCTGCCAGCTCCGGATTGTATTTCTTTGTGAACTCCGGTGCATACTCGATGGGCATCTCAGATACGTTTGCCTCGCCGGTCAGAATCTTCACTGCCATCTTACCGGTTGCTACGCCCAGATCGTAGTAGCTGATGGAAAGAGTTGCCACGCCGCAGCCTGCGCAGATGCCTTCCTCACCGGCGATAATCGGAACACCGGCCGGCTCGCAGATATTGCGGACAATTTCTGTATTGGACGCTACGGTATTATCAGTCGGCAGATATATGACATCGCTTTCATTTGCAGCAGTTGTAGCTACGGAAGCCAGATCGTTGGAATCAGAGAAGGAATACTGCTTGCAGGTATAGCCAAGCTTCTCCAGGGCTGCCTGTACGGTGTCTACCTGGTACTGGGAGTTTGCCTCAGCGGAGCAGTACAGAAGTCCTACATTCTTTGCATCCGGGAACAGCTCCTGCAGCATAGCTGCCTGCTGATCCAGCGGCGCCAGGTCGGAAGTACCGGATACGTTGGTTCCTACCAGGCCGTCAAAATTGTCGATATCAAGCGCTACGCCATACTCTGTAACAGCGGTTCCCAGTACCGGAATGGTATCGGTTCCCTGTGCTGCCGCCTGCAGGGCCGGTGTGGCGTTTGCCAGAATCAGATCCACATTATCGGATACAAACTGATTGATGATCGTCGCGCAAGTAGCGGAATCTCCGGACGCATTCTGCTCCTCAAAGGTTACGTTATCCTTTCCAAGTCCTTCTTCCACTGCATCCTTAAAGCCCTGGGTCGCTGCATCCAGCGCCTCATGCTGTACCAGCTGACAAATACCTATGGTGTAGGTCTGTCCGTCTGTGGAAGCCGCGTCTGCGGTATCGGCTGTCTCTGTGGTTTCTTCTGCTGCCGCGGTATCTGTGGTTGTGGTATCAGCCTTACTTCCTCCGCAGGCCGCCAGTGACAGGGTCATGGTTCCTGCCAGTGCTAATGCGAGTAACTTTTTCATAGTAAATCCTCCTGTATATCCTCCATTTTGCGGCGCTAATGCTTTGACGCCACGATGCTTTGACGTATTAAAGTGCCGCATTACTTTTTACATTGTATACCGCGAGGTGCTGTTTGTCAATGCTTAATTTGGGAAAATATATGGTGGAAAGACCGAAAGGCTATGGGCTCTGGAGAGAAACAGAAAGCCCTCGGAGACACGCAGATTTTCCTACTCGTCCCTACGGAAAATCAGCTAACGTCCCCCCGAGGGCTTTCTGTTTCTCTCCGGAGATCTACGTTTTGGATTGTTCGTCCGTTATTCGATTGTCATATCAAAACTGATTCTCTCTCCGCTTACATCCCCCGGATAATAATCCACCGTGAAGCTCTTCACGCCGTCCAGGATCTGCACTACCATCTGGTAGGTGCCGGTACGGCCTGCGGGGAGGTAGGTGTAATCGTAGTCTTCAAACAGGTACCGGGGCTGGCTCTCTTCCTCTTCGGTATGCCACCAGTCCAGCACATCGTTGTAATTGCCGTTGTCCTCGTTAAAATAGATACCGTAGTAGTTGTCCATGTAGCGGGTCTCATCGCCCTCGTTGGTGACCTGGAAATCCAGCCGGTAGAAGGTATATCCCTCCTCTGCCTGCGCGCCTTCATAGGTGGCTCCCAGGCACTCGCTGCCTACGGGCTCCAGGGTGCAGTAGGAGCCGCTGGTATCTGCGGTCATCATGCCGGGAACACTCCCTCTGAGCCAAAGCTTAAAAGTGACTGCCAGGAAAATAATTCCGAAGACCAGAAAGATACCGCCGACAATCCGAAATATCAGTGTATTTTTCTCCGTTGTCCTAGATTCCATCCCCGGCACCTCCTTCCTGCGCTTCAAAGTCTTCCGGACCGGGTACCGCAACGGACAGGTTACCATTCTCGTCGACAGAAATTTCCTCCGATGACTGTCCTTCTACTTCCGTCCCGTCAATGAAAATTTCCTCCTGCAGCAAACCTTCCGCTTCCGCCTCATCTGCGGCCTGCTCCAGCTCCGCGGCCTCGTCCTCGGTCAGGTTCTCGATGGGCAGTTCGATCCGATGGGTGCGGATCAGCTTCCCGCCATCCCAATCGGTGCAGTCGTACTCATCCAGCCACAGCACCGCTGTGTCCGCGTCTGCGTCCACCAGGAAACCGTACCAGCCGTCGCAGTATGCTTCCCCTTTGAAGGAACTGTCATCCAGCGCCGGGTACACGCCCAGAATCTGCGCGTAGGGCTCAAAATAATAGCTGGAAATGGGTTCCCGGTAATGGCCTTCTGTCTCCAGATAGATGCCATAAAGCCCGTTGTAATCCTCGTACTGGCCGTCGCTCTCGCCCTGTACATGAACCGCCACCAGCTTTTTTCCCTCTTCCATGGTTGGGAAGATACTCGAATCTGCCACCTCCCGGCACTCCAGTACCTGCAGCGTCATTTTCTCCTGGAAGATAAAAGAAGCACCCGCCTCATGTTTCACGATTTCCAGACCGCTTCCATTCTCCGGATCAGTCACAAATACGCTTACCATGGGATTGACTGTCGTATAGATTATGGTTCCAATCAGCAGGAACACGCTGAGCACAAAGAACAGGATGCAGAATACAAAGAAGCCCACGCCCTTTTTCTTCGCCGTCTCTCCTTCAAAGTCCGTATAGGTATAGCCGTCCTCCTGATAAGTAAAGCTTCCATCCCGTTCTTCGCCTGGATGGGCGCTGAAGGTTCGGTGGCTTCTATGACAGTCCTCATCGGAGCTGTCGCCAAAGCGGTCGTGCACGGCCTCATGCTGTTCCTCAGCAGTCTCCTGCCGGTTAAAGCAGCCGCATTTGGGACAGATGCCGTAATATTTCTCGTAGTCAAATTTCTTATTGCAGTTGTAACAGCGCACAGGCGGCCCTCCCTCCTACTCCCAGGGGAGTTGTGAATTTTCGATTTTTTTATCGCGAAGCATCAGCTCGGTCACGGCCTCCTTCGGGGACTTGTCCTCAAAGAGTACCTTGTTGACCTGTTCGATAATCGGGATTTCGATGTTGTATTTCCGGGCAAGAGCCACGGCTGCCTTGGCGGAATAGACGCCCTCGACCACCATTTTCACCTCGTCCATGGCCTCCCGCATGGTGCGGCCCTGGCCCATCAGATAACCGGCCTTGCGGTTCCGGCTGTGTACGGAGGCACAGGTTACAATCAAATCGCCGATACCGGACAGGCCGTTGAAGGTCTCCTGGCGGCCGCCCATGGCGGTGCCGATGCGGCTCATCTCCGCGATTCCCCGGGTAATCAGAGCGGCCTTGGTATTGTCGCCGTAGCCCAGGCCGTCGGCGATGCCTGCCGCCAGCGCGATGACATTTTTCAGGGCACCGCCCAGCTCGATGCCGAGCATGTCCGGGCTTGTGTATACACGAAAGACCTGATTCATAAAGAGGTTCTGGATGTGCTCTGCTGTCTCACGGTCGTGGGCGCCCGCCACTACCGTCGTCGGTAGGCCGCGGCTAACCTCCTCCGCATGGCTGGGTCCCGACAGCACTGCTGCCCGGCAGTTCGGAATTTCATCCTCTATAACCTCGGTCATAATCTTCAGGGTGCTCTCTTCGATGCCCTTGGAGACGCACACGATCAGCTGACCATCCGCCACATAGGGAGCCATATTGTGGGCCGTGCTGCGGATGCAGGCGGACGGAACCGCCAGTACCAGCATGTCCTTCTCCTTCATCGCCGCTTCCAGATCATTGGTAATCGCAATCGTCTCCGGGATTTTCACGCCCGGCAGCTTTCCGATCAGTTCCCTGTTCTCTGAAAGACTCTCCACAGAGGTCTTTGAATGGGACCAGAGGACGACCTCATGCCCGTTATTGTGGAGTACCAGCGCAAGGGCCGTTCCCCAGCTTCCTGCTCCAATCACACCTGTTTTCGCCATAGTATCTCTCCTTATTTCGCCTTCTGCCCGAGCTTGCTCTCGGTGCCGTTCAACAGTCTTCCAATGTTCTTCCGGTGGCGGTAAATCGCCATCAGGCATAAGAAAATCGTAATCGCGTAAAGCTCATAGAGATGCCCCTGGGACAATCCCCAATGTCCCTGCCGGCCAAACAGAATCGTTCCCACCGGCAGCCAGATGCTGACCAGAATGGATCCCAGGGATACGTAACGGGTCGCGCCTACGGCACCTCCAAATAATACAATGGCCACCAGAGTCATAACCGGATCCAGGGACAGGTACAGACCTGCGGTAGCCGCAATGCCCTTTCCGCCCTTAAACTTCAGATAAAAGGGAAAGTTATGTCCCAAAATCACACCCAGGGCTGCGTACATTCCCAGAAGCACGCCCATATTTTCATCCGGATAACGGCCCGCAAACAGGGCTCGTACCAGAAGCACCGCAAAGACACACTTAAAGCAGTCTCCCAGCAGGGTAATAAGGCCTGCCTTCCAGCCAAGCGTCCGGAGCGCGTTGGTAGCGCCCGCGTTGCCGCTTCCATGCTGGCGGATATCCGTACCTTTTAATTCTCCATAGATATAACCGGTCTGAAACAAACCGAACACATAGCCGATGGCCACACATGCCAGACGTATCACTGCTGATCACCCTTTCTTTCCCGAATCAGGAACCGGAGCGCGGTTCCCTTGAAGCCGAAAGCATCCCGGATCTTATTTTCCAGATATCTGGTATAAGAAAAATGCATCAGCTCCTTGTCATTTACAAAAATGACGAAGGTGGGCGGCTTCACTGCCACCTGTGTAATATAGAAAAGCTTCAGGCGCTTTCCCTTGTCTGAGGGCGGCTGCTGCAGAGCCACAGCTTCGGTCATGATCTCGTTCAGCACGCCGGTGGCTACGCGCAGGTTCTGGTTCTGGATGACCATGTCGATGAGCTCAAAGAGCTTCGGCAGACGCTGACCGGTCACAGCGGAAATGAACGTAATCTCCGCGTAAGGCATATAAGACAGAATATTCCGGATCTTGTTGGTATATTCATAGACAGTCTTGTCATTTTTCTCGATGGCGTCCCATTTATTGACCGCAATGATGATGCCCTTGCCGCGCTCATGGGCGATACCGGCGATCTTCGCGTCCTGCTCGGTGACGCCCTCTTTCGCGTCGATGACCAGAATGACCACGTCGGCCCGCTCCACTGCCGTCACGGTACGGATAATGCTGTAGCGCTCCAGCTCCTCTTTGATCTTGTTCTTGCGGCGCAGTCCTGCCGTGTCAATGAAAATGTAGTCCTTACCGTTCCGGCGTACCTCGGTGTCGATGGCGTCCCGGGTGGTGCCTGCGATATTGGACACGATGACGCGGTTTTCGCCGATCAACTTATTGATAATGGAGGATTTTCCCACGTTCGGTTTGCCCACGATGGCGATGCGGGGACGGTCGTCCTCCTCAATCTCACCGGTCTGCTCCGGGAAATGCTTCACGACCTCGTCCAGCAGATCGCCGATACCCAGACGAGAAGCTGCGGAAATCGGCACCGGATCGCCGATACCCAGGTTATAAAACTCGTAGGTATCCGCCATAAACTTCTGGAAGCTGTCTACCTTATTGATAGCCAGCACAATGGGCTTTCTGGAACGGCGCAGCATGTCCGCCACCTTGGAATCCGCGTCCACCAGGCCCTGACGCACATCCGCCAGGAAGATGATTACGTCCGCGGTATCAATGGCAATCTGGGCCTGTTCCCGCATCTGGGACAGGATGACGTCGCTGCTGTCCGGCTCGATGCCACCGGTGTCTATCAGGGTAAAAGCGTGATCCAGCCACGTCACATCCGCGTAAATACGGTCTCTCGTTACTCCGGGCGTGTCCTTTACAATGGAAATATTCTCTCCCGCAAGCGCGTTAAACAGGGTGGATTTTCCCACGTTCGGGCGTCCGACAATCGCTACTATCGGTTTACTCATTCTCTAATTTCTCCTATTCTTCTTGATACTATATCTTAATTCTCAGATCGGCCAAGTACGGCATCTAGAAAAGATTTTCCGTCTGATTTTACAATAGTTATGGGCACTTGTAAAGCCCTGGACAGTTCTTCCACAGTCACATCGTCCAGGAAGACCCGCTCGCCGCTCTTCAGCATATGTTCAGTCAGCAGAAGCTCCTCGCCCAGGTTCAGATCAGCTAACTGCTTTTTCAGATCCTGTCCGGTCAGAAGTCCGGCCACGGTAATCTTGCCGCCGAAAAATTCATTCTTCACAGCTTTTACCTGCAGATCCAGCTTCGGGAACTTCTCTTTCACCTCTTTGCCAAGTCCGGTCAGAATCGGCGCTGCCAGCTCACCTGTAGCAATGGTGACATGGCGCTTTCTGTCATCTCCCGGAAGAGCCGCCAGTTGTTCATGTACCTCTTCCCGGAGAAGCCTTATCATACCAACGCCATTTTCCAACTGCAGATAACCGTCATAGCTGTCCTCCGCCGGTATCTCCTCTTCCGCCAGCAGATACCACTCGTCGCCTGCGTGGATGAAGTGATTGCCGTATTCTTTGTAAAGGCGCTCCTGCCAGCTGTGAATCAGGGCCAACACTGCGCACGCGTCCTCCTTCGTAAAGGGCGTCAGCGGATAGAGGCCATCCCGATAGCGGGTCAAGCCCACCGGAACCACCGATACACTCTGCAGATAGGGCAGGTATTTTACCAGCTGTTCAATGCTGTATTCCAGTTCTTTTCCATCGTTCACGCCCTTGCAGAGCACGATCTGGCCGTTCATGATGATGCCCGCCTCATAGAAGCGGTCCACCTTCTTCAGAGCTTCCCCGGCGAAGCGGTTATGGAGCATCTGACAGCGCAGCTCCGGGTGCATGGCCTGGAAGGAGATATTAATGGGCTCCATGCGATAAGTGATGATCCGCTGCACGTCCGCGTCACTCATATTCGTCAGAGTCACGTAATTGCCCTGTAAAAAGGACAGACGGGAATCGTCATCCTTGAAATACAGCGTGTCCCGCATGCCCTTCGGCAATTGATCGATAAAACAGAAGATACATTTATTGCTGCAGGAACGGTAATCATCCATCATGCCGTTCTCGAATTCAATGCCCAGATCGTCCTCGTATTCCTTCTCGATCTCCAGCTCCCATTCTTCTCCGCTTGGCTTCCGGACCAGAATCTCCAGATATTCCTCGTTAATCAGATAATGATAATCAAAGACGTCTTTTACCGGCTGGCCGTTCACCGACACCAGCACGTCTCCCGGTTCCAGCTCCAGTTCCTCGGCGATACTGCCCGGTTCTATAGTCTTGATCACGTGTTCTTTTACTTTTTTCATAAATACTCCTTTTTCTCCTTCATCATCATACATTATTTGAAAATAAAAAGCAATCTGTCTTGACGATCTGTATCGGAAAATGGTATAAATTTATATATAGTGTGTTTTTCACTGCATATCTAAAAATGTCATATTATTCGGAGGACAGTCATGTCAGATACAAATCAGTTTGATAATATTTTACCTATCGCGCCGCTGAAAATCGCCGCCCTGGAAAGCAGTATGTATTTCGCTAAAAAGGTGGACAACTATCTGGTGGATTTCCGTAAGACCGCCAATATGCAGCACCGCGATAATGTCTATTTTCAGGAGTATGCCCAGGATTCCTACCTGATCGACTGCTCCTGTCCCCGTTTTGGAACCGGTGAAGCGAAAGGCCGTCTCGGCGAATCCGTCCGTGGAAGCGACCTCTTCGTCATCGTGGACGTGTGCAACTACAGCATTACCTACAATGTCTGCGGCCATGAGAATCATATGTCCCCGGACGATCACTATCAGGATCTGAAGCGTATCATTTCTGCTGCCACCGGTAAGGCGCACCGCATCAATGTGGTAATTCCGTTCCTCTATGAGGGCCGTCAGCACCGCCGCACCAGCCGCGAATCCCTGGACTGCGCGCTGGCTCTGCAGGAACTTCAGAATATGGGTGTGACCAATATCATTACCTTCGACGCCCATGACCCCCGTGTCCAGAACGCGACGCCGCTGAATGGCTTCGATAACTTCCAGCCGCCCTATCAGTTTATGAAGGCGCTGCTCCGCACCGAGCCGGATCTCCAGGTAGATAACGACCACCTGATGATCATTGCCCCCGATGAGGGTGCCATGGAGCGTGCGGTATACTTCTCCAACGTACTGGGAATTGACCTGGGTATGTTCTATAAGAGAAGAGATTACTCCACCATCATCAATGGCAAGAACCCAATTGTAGCCCACGAGTTCCTGGGAACCTCCCTGACCGGCAAGGACGTCATCATCATTGACGACATGATTTCCTCCGGCGGAAGTATGCTGGATGTGGCCAAGCAGATGAAGGAGAGGGGAGCCCGCAACGTCTATGTATGCTGCACTTTCGGCCTGTTCACCGATGGCTTCAAGAAGTTCGACGAGTACTACGAGAAGGGCTACATCAAGCGTATCGTCACCACAAACCTGAACTACCGCTCTCCGGAGCTTCTTGAGAAGCCCTACTACACCGAAGCGGATATGACCAAGTTCCTGGCTACCATTATCGATACCATGAATCATGACACTCCTATCGGAAAGATCAACAACCCGACGGAGAAGATCCGGAAGCTCTTAGAGAAGCGGCAGAACGGTGAGTTTGGGAAATAAATCCGGAATCCGATAAAATGCTCTGATAAAACAGGGGCGGATGTAAGGTCATCGAAAGGATGGCGTTACATCTGCCCCGTTTTTATACATGCATCAACCTTGCTGTGTCGCGTTATTTAAAAAAGAATGTGCCATTGGCACATTCTCCGCCTGCGGCGGGTCGCGTAAGCGACATACTACATCTCCGCCGCAGTGCGATAATATTTTTTATGTAACAGGGGATTCCATAAGAATTTCCTGTTACATGAAAATAACAGACACTGTCTGTTGTTTTATATAAATGACAGCTTTATTTCAACATCAGGAACGCGCCCAGATTGCCCCGCCTTCCGTGGCTCGCCCGGTGGCTGAACAGCAGGGTGGGATTACAGCAGGTACAGAGATCCGTAACTGCCATATGCTCTCTTCGGATACCTGCCTCCGCAAAAATCCACTCATTGGCTTTCCAGAGGTTTAACTGGTATTTGCCGTCTGCTTTTTCGTAAAACAGCTCCGGCCAGGATTCTTCGGAAAAGGCCTGCCGGAATTCATCTATCACATCGACGCTGACCTCATAGCAGTCCTGACAGATGGAGGGGCCGATGACCACCCGGATATCCGCCGGGTCGCTTCCGTAGGTTTCTTCCATCCGTTCCACGGTTTTCTTTCCTATCTTTCCTACGGTTCCCCGCCAGCCGGAATGGGACAGACCGATGGCTCGCTTTACCGGATCCACAAAATACAGCGGGACACAGTCCGCGTAAAAGGTAGCCAGCGTCAGGCCCGGCACATTGGTAATCATGCCGTCCACGTTCTGATAATCCTTGGGTCTGGCAAAACCCTTTCCCCGGTCGTCTTCCGTCATCACCCGTACGTTCGTGGTATGGGTCTGATCGGAGCAGACCAGGCTTTCGCAGTCAAAGCCTATGGCCTCCCCCAGCCTCCGGTAATTTTCCCGCACCGCCTCTTCCCGATCTCCTCTGGTGAAGCTCACATTCATACTGCTACAGTCTCCCTCGCTCACACCGCCCAGCCGGGTGGAAAAGCCCTGGGTGACGATTCCGGTTTCTTCCAGCAGCGGAAAGCTTAAGAAAGGCACCCCTGCACGCTCCACAAGTCTTGTGGTTACTCTGCCTTTTACTTTTTTCCAGTTCTGTTCCATGGGACTTCCCTCCTTTGTTTAATAAAAGCAATACGGAAACGCGTTCCGAATCACCCGGATCTTGCGTCCCCGAATCGCCACCACATCAAAGCGGCAGCTCTGATTGTCCGGGATCCGCCGCAGCATCCGGTAATAATCTGCCGTCTTGCAAATCTTCTGTTGCTTCCGGTAATCCACTGCCTCCGCCGGATCCCCGTACGCTCCGGTCTTCCGGTATTTTACCTCAATAAATACAAGGACGCTGCCGTCCCGGGCGATCAGATCGATCTCGCCCAGACGGCAGCGAAAATTCCGTTCCACTATCCGATAGCCTCTGCCTTCCAGGAATTCAGCGGCCAAAGCTTCCTCTTCTGTGCCGATTTGACGGCGGTTCTGCATAGAAGCCCTCCTAAAGAATGTTTTTTATAAAGGTCCGGCGATGAATCGGCGTCGGCCCCAGCTCCTTCAAGGCCGCGATATGCTGGGCCGATCCGTAGCCTTTATTGGAGGCAAAGCTGTAGCCCGGATAAATCTCCTCATACTCCACCATCATATGATCCCTGGTTACCTTGGCAATGATACTGGCCGCCGCGATGGACACGCTCTTGGCGTCGCCCTTGATGATGGGCACCTGGGGAATCTCCACCAACGGAATCGTTACGGCGTCATTTAACAGGACGGAAGGCTGTACCTTTAGATTAGAAATCGCCATCCGCATAGCCTCATAGGTGGCCTGCAGGATATTGATCTCGTCAATGCGGGCCGGGCTGATAACGCCGATTCCCGTGGCCACGGCCTTTTCCATAATCTCGTCGTACAGAAGCTCTCTCTTTTTCTCCGACAGCTTCTTGGAATCGTTGAGATACAGAATCTCACAGTCTGTCGGCAGAATCACCGCTCCAGCCACCACCGGACCGGCCAGCGGGCCTCTTCCCACCTCGTCGATACCACAGACAGCCCCATAGCCCTCATACTGGTGCTCAAAGGAACGCATAGCCTCCAGACGCTCACGCTCCTTCTGTAATTTTTCCAGCTTCCGCTGCTCGCGCTCCAGGCGCAGCTGCTCTGTCTTTGTCATATTCCACTCCTACTGATGCTTCAGAATTCCAAAAGAATTCAGCGGCCAGATTCGCAGCCATGCCCGTCCGATGATCTCCTTCCGGTGAATCAGCGCCACGCTTGGGTCACGGCTGTCTGAGCTGTAATTCCGGTTATCACCCAGCACAAAGTACTCGTCGTCCCCCAGGGTAATGGGCTCCGCCGCCAGGCCTGCATCCTGCATGACTTCACGGCCATAGGACTCCTCGAGCAACTCGCCATTGATATAGATCTCTCCATCCACGATCTGCACGGTCTCACCCGGCAGTCCGATGATTCGCTTGATATAGTAGGTATTATCCTTATATCGGAACGGGAATACGATGATATCAAACCGCTCCGGATCGTGGAACCGGTATGTAAGCTTATCCACAATGAGCTGATCCCCGTCGTCCAGGGTATTCTCCATGGACTCGCCGCTCACATGGGTCCGCTGTCCCACAAAGGTAATAATCAGGAAGGTGATCGCCAGAACAATGCCCACATAGACCAGCATTCCCAGGAGCTCCCGCATGACGTTCGGCTTCTCTTCTTCGATTTCTTCCTGTCTGTCTTTCCTTGCCATTTATCTGTCCTCCTGCTTATTCCGGCAGTTCCAGGGTAATACGTCCCAGCTTTCCGCTCCGGAAATCCTCCAAAAGAATCGCTGCCGCCTTAGTCAGATCCGGTTCGCCGCCCTTCTGCAGACAGCCCCGCCGTTTCGCGATCTCGCCCAGAAGCTCTACCTCACCCAGGGTCTCGTCCGCGCCGTATCGCTCACCTATGGTGCCGCTGTAGCGGGCCTTCAAAAGCTTCAGAAGCTCCAGAGACAGCTCCTCGGTATTCAGAACTTCTTCTTTAATCGATCCAATCATGGCCAGCTTGATACCCACTTCCTGATCCTCAAACTTGGGCCACAGGATACCCGGGGTATCTAAGAGTTCCACCTGCTTATTCAGGCGCACCCACTGGGCGCCCTTGGTGACGCCGGGCTTATTGCCAGTCTTGGTGCAGGCCTTGCCCGCAAAGCTGTTGATAAAGGTGGATTTTCCCACGTTGGGGATACCTGCCACCATGGCCCGGACCGGCCGGTTCAGAATTCCTCTTCGCCGGTCACGCTCGATTTTTTCTTTGCAGGCTTCCTGTACGGCTGCGTTTACGCTTTTAAAGCCTGCGCCGCTGCGGGAATTCAGCTTTACGACCTGAAAGCCCTTTGCCCTGAAATAAGCGCTCCATGCCTCGTTGGCTGCCTCGTCTGCCAGATCCGACTTGTTCAGAAGCAGCAGTCTCGCCTTATTACGTCCCAGATCGTCGATGTCCGGGTTCCGGCTGCTTAAAGGCACCCGGGCGTCCACCAGCTCGATGACCAGATCCACCAGCTTGATATTTTCCTGCATCATTCTCCGGGCCTTGGTCATATGTCCCGGATACCACTGTATATTCATATAGTATTCTCCATTTGAAAATCAAATAAAATCTATTTCAGCCGCCCGAAACGCTCTCCGGGCGTCACTACAAACCAGGCCTGGCCCAGTATATCTTCCTTCTTCACATTGCCGATATTGGCGCTTCGGCTGTCCTCGCTGTTGTTGCGGTTGTCGCCCAGAACAAAATACTCGTCTGCCCCCAGTTTCACACCATCTTCTGCAAGACCCGCATCCTGCATACTCGCTGTCTGCACGGTCTCATTCAGCAGCTCGCCGTTCACAAAGACTCGCCCACTCTTGATGGTAATAGTGTCTCCAGGCTTTCCTACCACCCGCTTGATGTGGTAATGGGCGTTCTGATTGCCATTGGGCTTAAATACAATCAAATCTCCGTAAGACGGCGACTTGATCTCATAGACCAGGCGGTTGATCAACACCCGGTCGCCGCTTTTCAGGGTCGGCTCCATGGACTCGCCCACATTGCTTAAGGTGTAGCCGAAGAACCAGACCACCATACAGCCCACCACAAAGGCAAGAATCACCTCGCCTATCCAGAAAGCCGCGCCCTGCAGAGCCGTCAGATTCAGCTTCTTTTTTCTCCGCCGGAAATTCAGTCCTCTTCTTCGCATCGTTATACCTCCCGTACCTTTTCATGGGATTCTGCCGAATAGCCTTTCACATAGCGATGGGCTACATGAAAGAAAAAGGGAGAATATACATTCTCCCTCTTATCTTTACAACCTTCGTGATTATTTTACAAGCTCTTTAACCTTTGCGCGCTTTCCTACACGTCCTCTTAAGTAGTTCAGTTTCGCACGTCTTACCTTACCATGACGGATAACCTCAACCTTCTCTACGTTCGGGGAATGCAGCGGCCATGTCTTCTCAACGCCTACGCCGTTGGAATTCTTTCTTACAGTAAAGGTAGCGCGAGCTCCGCCGCCCTGCTTCTTCAGTACGATACCCTCGAATACCTGAATACGCTCACGGTTTCCCTCTTTAATCTTGCCGTATACCTTTACGGTATCTCCTACCTTAAACTCCGGTACTTCAGCCTTCAGCTGCTCAGCTTCAATGTTCTTAATAATCTCGTTCATTTCGTTGTCTCCTCCTTGTTTTCTGGATGTTCTTACCGCCAGTACGAAGGACCCGAAACCGCACCGGAGGCCGGCGCGTATCTGTCTCGCTTCTCTCTCGAATTTATCAAAAGATGCCCTTTCCAACTGCTGCAGCAGCGGACCATCTGCTTTTTATCACAACGTGGTTAATTTTATCATAAGCCTTACGAAAATGCAAGGCTTATTTTCTATAAAGTTTCTTAATTTTACGCATGAATACCCCGGTTCTCGTCGCCGGACTCATTCACGCCGAACTCATAATCATTGCCCGGCAGAATCATGTTCAGCAGGATGCCTGCGATGGCTGCGATAGCCAGTGCAGTCAGGGTAATCGGGGTGCCGCCTACCGTGAAGGTGATGCCGCTGCTGAAGCCCAGTCCGCATACAAAGATAACGCCTGCGATAATCAGGTTTCTGGACTTGGTCAAATCTACCTTGTTCTCTACCACATTCCGCACACCGATAGCGGAAATCATACCGTACAGCATAAAGCTGACGCCGCCGATGATAGCGGAAGGCATGGTACTGATGATAGCAGAAACCTTCGGAATAAAGCTTACGATAATGGCAAAGATCGCCGCAATACGGATGACGCGCGGGTCGTGTACCCGGCTCAGCTCCAGTACGCCGGTGTTCTCGCCGTAAGTGGTGTTCGCAGGTCCGCCCAGGAAACCAGCCATGGCGGTAGCCAGACCGTCGCCCATCAGGGTTCTGTGAAGACCCGGATCTGCGATGAAGTTCTCTTCTACGGTAGCGGAAATCGCGGACATATCGCCCACGTGCTCCATCATGGTAGCGATGGCGATGGGCGCCATAACCAGAATGGCGGTTACATCAAATTTGCAGATCTGAAGAGGTGGAACTCCTACCCAGCCGGAAGTAGCGATGGCTGAGAAGTTCAGGATCGCAGATCCGTCCGGGTTTGTCATGCCTGCCATGGTCATCAGAAGAGCGACCACATAGGAAATCATAACGCCCATCAGGATGGGGATAATCTTGAACATTCCCTTGCCCCAGATATTGAATACGATGATGACAGCCAGAGCAACCAGTGCCAGGAACCAGTTGGTGGAAGCGTTGTTGATGGCGGATCCTGCCAGGCTCAGTCCGATACAGATGATAACCGGTCCGGTCACAACCGGCGGGAGGAAACGCATCACGCGCTTTACGCCTACCAGGCGGATAATAAGAGCCAGAACCAGATACAGAAGACCTGCCACTACGACACCACCGCAGGCATAAGCCGCTTTCTCATTGGCTCCCATAGCAGCGTACATACCGGTGTCCAGATGCGCCACGGTAGAAAATCCGCTTAAGAAAGCAAAGGAAGATCCCAGGAATGCCGGCACCTTAAACTTGGTGCAGACATGGAACAGCAGGGTTCCGAAGCCCGCGCAGAACAGTGTTACAGCTACGGTCAGTCCTCTTGTCGGTCCCTCTCCGCAGGCATCCACGAAATAGCTGTTGACCAGAATCGGAACCAGAATCGTAGCTCCGAACATGGCGAACATGTGCTGCAGACCCAGAATCAGCATCTTGGGTATACCCAGTTTCCTGGCATCACGAATTACTCCATTTGATTCATTCATAACGTTCTCCTTCGTTCAAAAATAGTTTTATAGTTGCTTAATCTTATTTATTATAGTGACATTTGTCCTCTATTACAAGAATTTTTTCACCGAACCGCTGAATTTTTCGTCTCCCGGGTAATATAGAAAAAAGTCAGCACAAAAATAATCCCTTTTGCAATGGATGTGGATGAGAACGCCCACCAGATGCCGGTCAGGCCCATGCGTCCGCCCAAAAGAATGGCCAGCGGAATCCGGGCGCTGGTGAAGGTGATGCTGATGACACTGCACAGGCGGGTCCGTCCGAGGCCCGATAAAGCGCCCACTGTCATCAGCTCTTCGCACATGAAGCCCTCGCAGAAGCCGATGATAATCAGATAGCCCACCGCAATGGCGATGGCTTCCGGCTCATAGAAAAAGATTTTCGCGATAGGCTCCGGCAGCAGCACAAAAATCAGGGTAATCAGGGCACCCCAGACTCCCACGGTCCAGAGGGAAGCCCGGTAGCCCTTTCTCACCCGATCCATTTTGTCTGCGCCGTAATTCTGCCCGATGAAGGCATTCAGGGCCGCCCCGAAGCCGTCCGCTGTGTTCCAGGAGACGGATTCTATCTGGCCGCCCACCCGCTGTACTGCCACGGCAGCAGCACCGAAGGCCGATACCATCCGGGTCAGCACCATGGAAATGGCACAGTAGGCCATACCCTGCAGGGCCGTGGGAATTCCGATTTTGCAGATGCCGCTCACATATTCCACCTGGGGCTTTGCGAACAACCGCATGCCCTTCAATACATTTCCGTTCTGTCGCAGCACCACGCCCAGAATCATGATTCCCATGACGATAAACTGCGCGGTTACCGTGGCAATGGCCGCTCCCACCGCGCCCAGCTTCGGGAACGGACCCGGACCCAGAATCAGCACCGGATCGAGGATCATATTCGTCACCAGACCGATGAAATTCGCCACAAAGGGGGTCTTCGAATCACCCTGGGCCGTATAGAGGCCGGTCAGGGTCAGCGTCAGAAATGAAAATACCAACAGGCCGCAGGCTACCAGCGTATAAGAGAAGGCCGCCTCCAGGGCCTCCGGATCCGTCAGTTTGAAAAAATCCACCAGCGGATGCAGAAAAATTACGCAGATCGCCGAAAAAGCCAGTCCCAGAACCGTCGCCAGTTGCACCGCTGTCTGGGCATAGCCCCGGGCCGCCTCCCGGTCTCCCCGTCCGATACACTGAGCCACCTGTACCTGACCGCCCATGCGGGCCATGGACGCCAGCCCCTGGGACAGCCAGATATACATGCCGCCCACGCCGACACCGGCCACCGCCTTGGAGCCCAGCCGTCCGATCCAGGCCATATCCGTAATATTATACAAAGTCCCAAGGAAAGATGAAGCCATGATGGGAATCGCAAGCTTCGTCAATGTTTTCAAAATGGGACCCTTCGTCAAATTTCCTTCCAATGCCTCTTCCCTTTTCTCTCTTGTTACGGCAGAGCGCGCAAAATCGCCATACCCTCTGCCAGATCGCCGATTTTCCGATAATAATTCACATCCGGCTCCAGATCCCGGAAGCCCGGCTGTGGGACATAGACAGTCCGAAGTCCGGCCGCCCGGGCTGCCTTTACGCCGCTGAGCGAATCCTCAAAGGCGATAACCTCGGAAGGCTTTAAGCCCCCTCGCTTCATGGCCAGCCGATACAGATCCGGCGCCGGTTTTCCTGCCTGTACTTCATTTCCAAAAGCTGTACAGTCCAGCATCTCATAGATTCCGTGAAAACGCAGCATTTTCTCCGCCCGTTCCCGCACGGAACCGCTGGCCACACCTACTGTCATACCCTTTTCTTTCGCCAGTGTCACGATTTCCTTTGCGTAAGGCATCAGGGGCATACGGCCATCCTCCAGCGCCCCGGCCAGATATCCGTCGCGAATCGCGCGCAGCTCCGATGTAAGACGCGCTTCTCCGGTCACGCTCTCAATCGCACGATCCAGATCCTTTCCGCCGATGCCGTTCCAACTGTCCAGTGTCTCATCCGAAATGGGAATCCCCATCTTATGAAAGGCCATCTTCCAGCACTGGGCATAAAGACGCTCGGAATCAATTAGACAACCGTCCATGTCAAAGATGACGCCCTTGAAACGGCGTTTTCTCTTATTTTTCTCCTGCATTTCCTTTTGCTGCTCCCGGTAGGTCTCGTAGAGATCCGGCCGCCGCTCTTTCGTTCGCATGATGGACAGCTCCCGCCGCCAGCCTTCAATATTCGTATGGTTACCGGACAGCAGTACCGGCGGCACTTCTTTTCCGTGCCACACCTCCGGACGGCTGTACTGGGGATATTCCAGAAGTCCGTCCTGAAAGCTTTCAAACTCCGCGGACACTTCATTATTCAGAACCCCCGGCACCAGCCGGGAAATGGCGTCAATCATGACCATAGCTGGGAATTCCCCTCCGGTCAGCACGTAATCCCCGATGGACACGTAATCCGTCACGACCTCCGTCAGCACCCGCTCGTCGATCCCCTCGTAATGGCCGCAAAGGAAAATCACATGCTCCTCCTTTGCCAGCTCCTCCGCCATGCCCTGATGGAAGGTGGTCCCCTGGGGCGTCACATAGATGGTCCGGGCCTTTTTCCCGATTTTCTCCGTCACCGAAGCCCAGGCCCGATACACCGGCTCCGCCTGCATGACCATGCCCGCGCCGCCGCCATAGGGGTAATCGTCCACTTTATTGTGCTTATTGTCTGCAAAGTCGCGAATGTTTACCGCATTCAGACCAATGACGCCCTGCTCAATGGCCCGGCCTGTAATACTGGTTTTCAGGCCATTTTCAATCATTTCCGGAAATAAGGTCAGTACATGATATTGGTTCATCACAGAAGGCCCTCCGGAATCCGCACAACCATCCTTGCGTTCTCCACGTCCACCGTAAGAATACAGGAGGGAATGGCCGGAAGCAGGATTTCCTTTCCTTCTTCGGTCTCCACCACATAGACGTCGTTGGCGCCGGTCTGCAGCACATCTGTCAGCGTGCCCAGACGCTTCTCCTCCTCATCGTATACGTCCATATCAATCAGATCCACGATGAAGTTTTCATTCTCCGCAAGCGGGACCGCCTGCTCTCTATCGATCAAGAGATCTTTTCCTCTGTATTTTTCTACCTCGTTGATATCCTGGAATTCCTTAAATTTCAGAATCACCTGATTCTTAAAAAACTTTACACCGGCAACCTGAAGCTCCTTATACTCTTTTCCCGTATCCAGATATATCTTTTTCAGCTTCCGGAAACGCTCCGGATCATCAGTGGTGGGAAATACCTTTACCTCGCCCTTCAGGCCGTGTGTGGATGCGATGACGCCTACACGCAGATACTGTTCCATTGTGTTTCCTCCCTTTTCACTCATTGATAATAGAATCCTGCCTTGCAGGATTCTCCGCCTTTTATACAATAGGAACTATTGTATAAAAGAACAGCGGGTGTCTCCACCCGCCGTCTGTGCGGAATTCTACTGAAGAATCTCCACAACTACTTTTTTCTCTTCCTTAGATGACGCTGCCTTGACAACGCTGCGAATGGCCTTGGCAATTCGGCCCTGTTTGCCGATTACCTTACCCATATCAGAAGGCGCTACGCGGAGCTCGACCAGAATGGTTTTCTCATTCTCTGTCTCCGTAACGACAACCTCATCCGGATGCTCCACCAGTGATTTTGCAATCACTTCTACTAATTCTTTCATCAGATACCTCGATTGTTTCCTCAGCAGCTAGTGCTTCGGGCTGTACTGAATCATTACGATTATTTCTCTACGCCTGCTGCCTTCAGGATCTTGCCTACCATCTCAGTCGGCTGAGCGCCGTTTGCAAGCCACTTCTTAGCTGCCTCAACGTCTACCTTGAAAGTACTCGGATCTGTGCTCGGATCGTAAGTTCCGATCTCCTCGATAAAACGACCGTCTCTCGGGGATCTGGAATCTGCTACGATAATTCTATAGAAAGGAGCTTTCTTCTGACCCATTCTTCTTAATCTAATCTTTACTGCCATTTGTTTCACCTCCGCATTTTCTGCTGTTAATATAGTATTTTTATTTATTTAAAAAGGAAAACGCATACGTCCCTTTTTACCACGTTTGCCGCCCATTCCCATCATGCCGGGCATCTGCTTCATCATCTTACGCATCTGCTCGAACTGCTTCACCAGGCGGTTGACCTCCGCAATGTCCACACCGGCGCCTCTGGCGATACGGTGCTTTCTTGAGGGGTTCAGAATCTCGGGATTGGACCGCTCCTTCGGCGTCATCGAAAGAATAATCGCCTCAGTGCGCGCCATCTTCTTCTCGTCGATGGCATTTTCAATGTCCTTCATCTGGCTTCCCAGACCCGGCATCATAGCCAGCACACTGGAAAGGCCTCCCATTTTTTTCATCTGGTTCATACTCTCCAGATAATCGTCAAAGCCAAACTGCGCTTTCTTCAGCTTCTGCGTCATGGCCTTGGCTTTTTCCTCGTCTACGGTCTCCTGTGCCTTCTCAATCAGGGTCAGCACATCGCCCATTCCGAGGATACGGGACGCCATACGGTCCGGATAAAACTGCTCCAGATCCGACAGCTTCTCGCCCATACCTATATATAAAATCGGCTTTCCGGTCACTGCCTTGACAGACAGGGCCGCTCCGCCTCTGGTATCGCCATCCAGCTTCGTTAAAATCACGCCGTCGATGCCAATCTTATCGTTGAACACGGTCGCCACATTCACAGCGTCCTGTCCGGTCATGGCGTCTACAGTCAGAAGAGCCTGATCCACATGCAGATTTTCTTTGATCTGCTGCAGCTCCTCCATCATGTCCTCGTCCACATGCAGTCGGCCTGCCGTATCGAGAATGACCACGTTAAAGTTGTTTTTCCTGGCGTACTCATAAGCGCCCTTGGCGATATTTACCGGCTTCTGATTCTCGCCCATGGTAAATACCTCGACACCCTGCTTCTCGCCGTTGACCTGCAGCTGCTTGATCGCTGCCGGTCGGTAAACGTCGCAGGCTACCAGCAATACCTTACGGCCCTTGCTCTTCAGCTTTCCTGCCAGCTTGGCCGCCGTGGTGGTCTTACCGGCTCCCTGAAGACCCATCATCATGAGGACGGTCACATCACTGGGGTTCTTCAGCTTCAGCTCCGTGGTCTCGCTGCCCATCAGAGAAATCAGTTCCTCGTGGACAATCTTCACCACCTGCTGTCCCGGCGTCAGGCTGTTCATCACATCCGCGCCGATGGCGCGCTCCTCTACGGACTTGATAAACTGCTTTACGACCTTAAAGCTTACGTCTGCTTCCAGAAGAGCCATCTTGACTTCCTTTAAGGATGCTTTTACATCCGCCTCGGAAAGACGTCCCTTGCCCCGCAGGTTCTTAAATACATTCTGTAATTTATCAGATAAACTTTCAAATGCCATCTATAAATTCTCCAATATCCCGTTTAGCTGCCGTACAAGAGCTTCCTTGTCCGGTTCTTCGGTCTCCCTTAAGGACTTTTCCATCTCTTCGATCTGCTCTTTGATGGTTACAAACTTCTCAACCAGGTGAAGCTTCGACTCGTATTCCTGCAGAATCTTATTGCACCGCTTAATCAGATCATGCACGCCCTGACGGCTGATACCCTTTTCTTCTGCCACCTCGCTGAAGGAATAATCGTTCAGCACCACGTCCTCGTAAATCTGCTTCTGATGATCCGTCAGCAGTTCTCCGTAAAAATCATACAGCAGCGTCTGCTCCAGAATTTTATCCATACTTCTCACCTGCCTGACTTATCATACACAATCGGAGCCTTATTGTCAAGTATTTTTTCTTGACAAAATCTTTAAAAAATTATCACACTGCGGCGGAATGGAATCATGTCGCTAAGGCAACCGCGCCTCGGCGCGAGAATGTGCCAATGGCACATTCTTTTTTATCCCAGAATGCCCAGGTGCTCCAGCAGAATCTTCAGGCCGATACAGATGAGAATCACGCCGCCCGCGAATTCAGCTCTGGATTTGTACTTCATACCGAAGAGATTGCCGATACGAATACCGATGGCGGAAATCACAAAAGTTGTTACACCGATAAATGTTACGGAAGGAATCAGCGCCACATTTAAAAAGGCCAGGGTGATTCCCACGGCCAGGGCGTCAATACTGGTGGCTACCGCCAGCATCAGCATGGTTTTGAATGCAAACGGATTCTCTTCCTTCGGACAGACCTCCGCGTCCTCTTCTTTTCCCTGGGCCTCCCGAATCATATTGACACCGATGATGAGAATCAACACAAAGGCAATCCAGTGATCGACGCTGGTGATGTAATCCTTAAACTGACTGCCCAGCAGATAGCCCAGAAGCGGCATCAGCGCCTGGAAGCCGCCGAACCAGACGCCTGCGATACAGCATTCCCCGGCGCCTGCCCGGGGAACGCTTAAGCCCTTACAGACCGATACGGCGAAGGCGTCCATGGACAGGCCTACCGCAAGGATAAGAAGTTCCAGTAATCCCATAGTTACCCCTGCTTTTTACAGATTGATCTTTACAAGACGCGGTCTGAATCCTGCCTCGTCCAGCTTCTTAACGATGCGGTTCTTGTGCTCGGTGCCGAAGGCTTCGATGGTAATACGAAGCTCCACGCCCTCGTTTCGGTTGGTACCGATGAACTGATTGTGATCCAGTTTGACGATATTGCCGTTCTCGTCGGCGATGACCTGGGAGATCTTGACCATCTCTCCGGGCTTGTCCGGAAGCATGGTGGATACGGTGAAAATCCGATCTCTCTGGATCAGGCCGAACTGTACCATGGAGGACATGGTAATGATATCCATGTTGCCGCCGCTTAAAATGGAGACAATCTTCTTGCCCTTTACGTTCAGATGGTTCAGGGCCGCTACGGTCAGAAGACCGGAGTTCTCCACTACCATCTTGTGATTCTCCACGATATCCAGGAACGCGCCAATGAGCTCGTCGTCGGTGACAGTGATGATATCATCCAGATTCTTCTGGATATACGGGAAGATCTTGGTTCCCGGCGTCTTAACCGCAGTACCGTCGGCAATGGTGCTGACCGTCGGAAGTGTGGTCACCTTTTTATTCTTCAGGGATTCCTGCATGCAGTTCGCTCCTGCGGGCTCCACGCCAATAACCTTAATATTGGGGTTCAACAGCTTCACCAGGGTGGAGACGCCGGTGGAAAGTCCGCCTCCTCCGATAGGCACCAGAATGTAGTCTACCAGCGGAAGCTCCTTCACAATCTCCATGGCGATGGTTCCCTGGCCAGTGGCTACCGCCAGATCGTCGAAGGGATGGATAAAGGTATAGCCGTGCTCCTCGGCCAGCTTATAGGCATACTCACACGCCTCATCATATACGTCTCCGTACAGCACAACCTCCGCGCCATAACTCTTGGTGCGCTCCACCTTCATCAGCGGTGTGGTGGTTGGCATAACGATCACTGCTTTCACGCCGTAAGCCTTTGCCGCATAAGCCACGCCCTGGGCGTGATTTCCGGCGGACGCGGTAATCAGTCCCTTGGCACGCTCCTCGTCGCTTAAGGTACTGATCTTGTAGTAAGCACCGCGAATCTTGTAGGCGCCGGTTACCTGCATGTTCTCAGGCTTCAGGTATACCTTGTTCCCGGTCTTTTCGCTGAAATATGGGCTGTATAACAGTTTGGTCTCAATCGCTACTTTTTTTACCACCTCTGAGGCTTCTTCAAATTTTTCCAGTGTAAGCATGTTTTTCTCCTCTTATATTATGTATTTACAAATTTTGTCAGTCATTACTTTCCTGATGGAACAGGGCATTCACAAATTCATCCGCGTCGAACTTCTGCAGATCTTCGATGCTCTCACCCACGCCGATGTATTTCACCGGGATACCAAGCTCGGACTGGATTGCCACCGCAATACCACCCTTGGCTGTGCCGTCCAGCTTTGTAAGAATGATGCCGGTGATGTCGCAGACCTCCTTGAACTGGCGGGCCTGCTCCAGGGCGTTCTGTCCGGTGGTGCCGTCCAGGACGACCAGGGTCTCACGGAAGGCGTCCGGGTACTCCCGGTCGATAATCCGGTTGATTTTCCGAAGCTCCTCCATCAGATTTTTCTTATTATGAAGGCGTCCTGCCGTATCGCAGAGCAATACGTCCGCATGTCTTGCTTTTGCCGCGCAGACCGCGTCGTAGACTACGGAAGCCGGATCCGCGCCCTCGCTGCCGCCGATGATCTCCACGCCGGCCCGGTTCGCCCACTCGGTGAGCTGCTCGCCTGCTGCTGCGCGGAAGGTATCTGCCGCCGCCAGAATGACCTTTTTGCCCTGATCTTTGAGCTTGCCTGCAAGCTTGCCCACGGATGTGGTTTTGCCCACGCCGTTGACGCCGATGACCAGCACCACGGACTTCTCCTGCTCGAAACGGTAAGCCACCTCGCCCACCCGCATCTGCTCCCGGATGCTGTTGATCAGAAGCTCCTTGCACTGGGAGGGATCCTTGATGTGCTGCTCCTTTACCTTCTGCTTCAAATCTTCCAGAATGGCGTTGGTGGCGTTGATGCCGATGTCGCCCATAATCAGGATCTCCTCGATTTCCTCATAGAAATCGTCGTCAATCGCGGAATACCCGCTGAAAATACTGTCAATACCGGCCGCGATGTTCGCTCTGGTCTTGGCAAGACCGGAGACCAGCCGGCTGAAAAAACCTTTTTTCTCCTCAGACATTTCATTTCCCCCTGAATTTAACTATTCATCTAATTCCTCTTCAATCAGGTTTACGGAAACCAGGGTGGAGACGCCCTTCTCCTGCATGGTGATACCATACAGACGATCTGCGGACTCCATGGTTCCCTTCCTATGTGTAATAATAATAAACTGTGTATTCTTTGTCAACTTATGAAGATATTTTGCGAAGCGATTTACGTTGGAATCATCCAGAGCCGCCTCAATCTCGTCCAGCAGACAGAAGGGCGAGGGCTTCAGGTTCTGAATGGCGAACAGCAGGGAGATGGCTGTCAGAGCCTTCTCGCCACCGGAAAGCTGCATCATGTTCTGCAGCTTCTTACCGGGCGGCTGGGCGATAATCCGCACGCCTGCCTCCAGCATATCCGCATCCGGATCCAGTTCCAGGGTTCCCTTTCCGCCGCCGAACAGTTCCTTGAAGGCCTTATCAAACTCCACCCGAATCCGGGCGAACTGCTCCTCGAACTGGCGGCGCATGCCCGTATCCAGCTCTTCGATGATGCCCATCAGGGTCTCCTCAGCCTTCACCAGGTCATTCCGCTGGGTGTTCATAAATTCATACCGCTCCGAGATATTTTTATAATCCTCGATGGCGTTCACATTGACGTCGCCCAGCTTCCGGATCTCATCCTTCAGCACGCTGGTCTGCTTCTTCAATGCCGCCAGATCCGTGTATTCTTCCTTTTTCATGGGAAGGGCTGTATTATAAGTCAGCTCGTATTCCTCCCACATGTAGTCCGTCAGGGAATCCGCAGTTTCTTCCAGTTTTTCCCTCTGACTGTTCAGGCGGAAGACTTCTTTATCCAGGTGGGTCTGCTTCTCAGACAGCTCCTCCCGCCTGGTGAAGAAGTCCTTCTGGCCGGTCAGCAGGGCCTCCCGCCTGCCGCCAAGCTCCGCAGTCTCGCTGCTTAAGCGCTCACTCTCCGCAATCATCGCTTCGATCTGCTTTTGCAATGCACCGATGCCCTCTTTCTTGGCCTCGATGTCCGCGTCGCCCTTCTGCATGCTTTCCTGAATCTCCTGCTCCTCCGCATGGAGACGAGTCAGTTCCCGCTCGATCCGGGCTGCGTTCTCATCCACGAAGCCTGCTTTCTGGGTCAGAGCCGCCAGGTTCAGGTGCGCCCTTTCATTCTCACTGATTCCCGCGGACTCCTTCTGCTTCAGTTCCGTCAAAGCGATCTGGGCTGCCTCAATTCTGGCCTCATTCTGCTTTTCCTGCTCCTCAGATTCCCGAATCTCCCGGAAAATGGCTTCCCGGCTGTCCCGGATGTCCGCAAACTGCTTCTCGATTTCTGAGAGTTCCTTTCGAAGCCCGGAATAGCCCTCGATAATCTCATCCAGTCTTGCTTTCGCCTGATCGGAATTCATTTTCGCCGTATTCTGATTCAGATACAACTGCTGCAGCTCTGCGTTCAGACTTTCTGCCTCCGTCCGGCGCGCCCGGCGCTGCTCCCGCAGGGCTTCGATCCGAAGACGGGCCTCTCTGATATCCGCTTCCAGCTTCTGTACGTTCTCTTCCAGCTCCGTCAGCTCCCGCTTTCGGCCAAGCAGGTTGCTGGAATTGCGGAAGGCTCCGCCGGTCATGGAACCTCCGGGGCTTAAAGACTCGCCCTCCAGGGTAACGATAAAGATGGAATGGTTGTATTTGCGGGCAATGCGGATGGCATCGTCGATATGCTCCGCCACCAGCACCCGGCCCAGCAGATGCTGTACCACCCGGTCATATTTTTTATCCGCCCGTACCAGAGTACTTGCAAGGCCGATGGCTCCCTTTTCCTTCAGGGCCTCCGGCTTCGCAAAGCCGCCTCTTCCGCCCACGCTGGTCAGGGGCAGGAAGGTGGCCCGGCCGAAACGGTTCTTTTTCAGATATTCGATGAGCCGCTTGGCAGTCTCCTCATTTTCTGTGACGATGTTCTGGATGCTGCCGCCCAGAGCCGTCTCGACGGCGGTCTCATAACGCTGATCCACCTTGATAAGATCTGCGACTACGCCCTCGATACCTGGGACGTTCTTTTTCTGCTCCATGATCTTCCGGATGCTGTTGCCATAGCCGTCGTAGCGCTCGGCCATGTTCCGCAAAGATTCCAGACGGGAGGATTCCCGGTGGAAGGCGCTCTGGCCAATCTCCAGCTCCTCATTCTTTTTCCCCAGCTCCCGGCGCAGGCTCTCGGCCTCGGCCTCTTTCTCCCGCTGGATTTCAGACAGCTCAATAATCCGGCCGGAAACCTCTTCCAGTTCCTTTCGGTATCCCTCGTACTGTCCCCGCTGCTCTTCCTCACTACTTTTCGCCAGCAGCAGCTTCTGATTCAGCTCGGTTCTCCGAATCTGGGCCTGCTCCTGCATGGCATCGTAGCGCTGCAGACGGCCCTTCGTGGAAGCCCGCTCATTTAACAGGCTGATGATACTGTTCTTGCTGGTCTCCGCGGCTGTATTCTCCGCCTCGATCCGGGCCCGCAGTTCCTGCAGACGCGCGTCCGCCTCGGTGGAGACTGCCGTCGCGGCCTCCAGCTGCTTCGCAAGCTCCGCCTGCTCTGCCGCCAGTTTTTCTCTGGCTTCCTGACGCTCTTTCATATCCGCCGCGATATTTTTCAGACGGCCTTCCAGCTGCTCGCCGCCCTGCTGCACTGAATGAATCTGCTCCTTCAGAACTTCAATCTGACCCTCCAGCTGCTGGCGGCCAAGGCCTGCCCTGGAAGCAGCCTCCTTCGTCTCATCCAGGCGTCGGTTCAGTTCCTCTAACTCTTCTTCGATGCGGGCATGCTCTTTTTTGATCTTCTCATACTGTTCGGTGGTCTCTTTCAGCTCCCGATCCGCGTCGCCGATCTTTGTCTCAAGCTCTGTAATAGCCCTCTGGACACGCCCGGTCTCCAGAAGAAACATATTCACATCGTAAAGCTTTAATGCTTCTTTTTTCTTCAGATATTCCCGGGCCACCGCGGACTGCTTCTCCAGGGGCCCCAGCTGCTTTTCAAGCTCCGCCAGGATGTCGTTGATACGGACGATGTTCTGCTTCTCGTCCTCCAGCTTCTTCTGGGCTGTGTTCTTCCGACGCTTGAATTTCACGATGCCGGTGGCCTCGTCGAAGAGCTCCCTGGACTCCTCGGGCTTACTGCTTAAAATTCGGTCGATCTGACCCTGTCCGATAATGGAATAGCCCTCTTTACCGATACCGGTATCGTAAAACAGCTCGTTAATGTCTTTCAGGCGGCAGGCCGCGCCGTTGATCAGGTACTCGCTCTCGCCGGAGCGGTAAAGCCGTCTCGATACGGTCACCTCTTCGTAGTCGATGGACAGCTGATGGTCTGAATTGTCCAGCGTAATGGCCACATAGGCGTAGCTTAAGGGCCGCCGGTTCTCCGTTCCCGCGAAAATGACGTCCTGCATGGTACCGCCTCGCAGCTGCTTCACACGCTGTTCGCCCAGGACCCAGCGCACTGCGTCCGCCACGTTGCTCTTACCGCTGCCGTTGGGGCCCACAATGCCGGTAATGCCGTTGTGAAAATCAAATACGATTTTATTTGCGAAGGACTTAAAGCCCTGTACTTCTATACTTTTTAAATACATTCCTTACCCCGTTATCCGCGGACTTTTCTGGCCAGAAGTGCCCGGTACGCCGCTTCCTGCTCAGCCGCCTTCTTGGTCCGGCCGCTGCCGCTTCCAAGCACCTTCTCACCCAATACCACATTTACCGTAAACCGCTTATTGTGATCCGGTCCCTCTTCCTTCACCAGTTCATAGTGGATCGGTTCCTCGGTCTCACTCTGAATCTGCTCCTGAAGGATAGTCTTGCTATCATAAAAGAGTTTTTTGTGCTCGATATCATTTAAGATAAAATGATGTACGAATTCTTTTGCATTAGCAAAACCACCGTCCAGATAAATGGCTCCCAGCAATGCCTCCATGGCGTCTGAGGTGATGGAATCCCGGTCTCTTCCTCCAGTCAGTTCTTCGCCCTTGCCAAGCATTAGCCATTCGCCCAAGCCCAGATCACGCGCGCACAGCGCCAGGGTCTGCTCGCAGACGATACTGGCCCGGGTACGGGTGGCCTCGCCCTCTGGCATGGTCGGATAATTCTGATACAGATATTCGCTGGTGGCAAGCTCCAGCACCGCGTCCCCTAAGAACTCCAGGCGCTCGTTGTTCATGAGCTTGTCCCAGTGGCGCTCGTTGGCGTAGGAGCTGTGGCACAGGGCGTGTTCCAAAAGCCTCCGGTCGTGAAAATGGTAACCCAGTTTGTTTTCTAATTCTTCCAGCTTCATTTGTTCTCCTCACAAAAGTGTTACTGCCCACTTCGTTCACAGCAACACAAAAATGTCTCAGAAAAGCCGCGGCCTTTCTGAGACAAGTTTTATAATCTTCTTAGTCCTTCTTCAGATTGCGAATGGCTTCCACCGCGTCACCGACGGATACGATTTTCTCTGCCTCTTCCTGGGCGATCTCAATGTCGAATTCCTCCTCGATTCCCATGATAATCTGAAATACATCCAGAGAATCTGCTCCCAGATCGTCCACGAATGTGGTGTCCATGGTGATCTCATCCTCGTCCACGTTCAGGACATCCGCGATAATTTCTTTCAGTTTTTCAAATTCCATTGTTTCATCCTTCCTCTCTTACAATATTCTCTTTGATCTTATCATTAATCCGCTGCTCTTTAAATGTTACGCACTGGATAATAGAGTTCTTGACTTCTTTCGCCTTAGAGCTTCCGTGGGTCTTGACTACCAGTCCCCGAAGGCCCAGAAGCGGCGCTCCGCCGTATTCGGTAGCATCAAAGGACTTCAACGTCTCCTTCAGCGCCGGCTTCACCAGAAGCGCGCCGATTTTGCTTCTGAGGGTGCTCATCATACCGGCCTTGATCTTGCTGACCAGCACGGCTCCCACGCCTTCATAAAGCTTCAGGATCACATTTCCCACAAAGGCCTCACAGACGATGACATCCGCCTGTCCGTGGGGGATATCTCTCGCCTCAATGTTGCCCACGAAATTGATACCGTCGCACTCTTTCAAAAGCGGGTAGGTCTCTTTTACCAGGGCATTGCCCTTCTCCTCCTCGGCTCCGATATTGACGATGGCTACGCGGGGATTCCTGACGCCCATGACATGCTCCATGTAGATGGAACCCATCTTCGCAAACTGTACCAGATGAGATGGTCTGGCATCCACATTGGCTCCGCAGTCTATCAACAGGGATACGCCCTTCTCTGTGGGAATCAGCGGTGCCAGAGGCGGTCTCTCCACGCCCTTGATCCGTCCCACCAGAAGCTGTCCTCCTGCCAGTACGGCTCCTGAGCTGCCTGCCGATACGAAAGCGTCCGCCTTTTCCTCTTTTACCAGCTTCAGTCCGACTACAATGGAAGAATCCTTCTTCGTTCGAATCGCAGCCACCGGCGGCTCTGCCGTCTCGATCACTTCTGTCGCATTCACAATCTCTACCTGCTGCTCTCTATAGGAATAATCTTTCAGCTTCTCCCGAATCAGCTCTTCTTTTCCCACGAGCAGAACCTGAATGTCCTCCCGCAGCGCTACGGCTTCCATGGCACCCTTGATAATCTCGTCCGGCGCATTGTCGCCACCCATTGCGTCCACCGCAACTCTGATCATATCCTGCATGAATCTTTCCTCCTGATCTTCAGATCTATGTATACAGATCCTTTATCATAATACTAAATATCAAATGAGAAATCAACAGTTTCTTTTGGGTTTGATTTTTTCACTAATCCATGTATAATTACAATAAATGCAACGATTTTGACAATATATTTTACACAATTTCAGGAATTCAGGGGAACCTTTATGAAGAAAAAAATTTTAGGAAACACAGACATCCGGGTCTCTGTCGCGGGCTTCGGGGTGCTTCCCATGGGTCCAAGTCAGCTGGCTCTGCCTGTGGAACAGGGAGCTGGGGTGATCCGCTACGCCCTGGAGCATGGGTTCAATTTTCTGGATACGGCACAGTATTACCGAACCTATCCGTATATCAAAAGGGCGCTGGAACATGGGGGCTTTGACGACGTAGTCATTTCCTCCAAATCCCTCTGCACTGATTATGATGGAATGATGGATGCAGTGCTGGAAGCGCAGGAAGAACTGGGGCGCGACGTCATTGATATTTTTCTCATGCATGAGGTACGTTCGGGGCAATTAGAAGAACGATCCGGAGCATGGAATGCCCTCATAGACGCCCGGGCAAAGGGGCTGGTGCGGGCCATCGGACTTTCTACCCATCACATTGATGTCACAGAAGCCGCCGCTTCCATGCCGGAACTGGACGTGGTCTTTCCGCTGATCAATTACGCGGGGCTGGGAATTCGAAAGGGCGACGCTTTCGGTTCCAAAGAGGAAATGCTCGAGGCCATCCGCCGCTGCCACCGGGCTGGAAAAGGCGTCTTTTCCATGAAGGCCTTCGGCGGCGGAAGTCTCACGTCCCATTATCAGGAAGCTCTTGACTATGTATTCTCCAAAGAGGAGATCGATTCGGTCATGATCGGCTTTGGAAAAAATGCGGAGGTGGACGATCTCGTCGCCTATCTCGACGGCTCCATGCCGAAGACCTACAACCCGGACGTCTCCAAAAAGAAGGTCTACATTAACCAGGAGGACTGTGAGGGCTGCGGCTCCTGCAAAGCCGCCTGTCCCGCCGGGGCCATCTTCTACAACGACAATGGCCTGGCGGAAGTCGACCACGACAAATGCCTGACCTGTGGCTACTGCAGCCCGGTGTGTCCGGTGCGGGCTGTGATTATGTATTAGATTGCAAAATAAGGTATCGCGGATACATCTTCCTCTCGGATATGCACGATACCTTATTTATTCTTGCCTAATAAAAAATCCGCAACCCCTCATCTAAAAGGATTGCGGAATGGACCTGAGGGGAATCGAACCCCTGTCCGAAAGCCTGTTCCCTGTTCTTCTACTATCGTAGTCAGTTCTTTGACATTCCCTCCGTCAGCCGGGAACTAACACCCTGCGGACTTCAGTAGCTTCATGATACGCCCATGCGCGCAAAGCTTAACGCATGTCGTTTCCCACATAATCGATGCCGGATTCTTAAAGTGCGGGTGCTCTAAGGCCGACAGCTGCCATTAGGCAGCGTATGCTAAATTATCTTCAGCGTTTATTTTTAATTTCGCGATTTGACGCATCGCCTGCGGATAGCTTCACCAGCTGCGAGACCCCCGTCGAAACCAGTACAAGCCCTGGTTGAAGCTGCCTGAAACGCTGTGAACGGCAGCTGTTTTGCCCACTTCGGGTAATCTGTGTTCCCAGTATAGCCCGAAACCTCTGAAAAATCAAGTCTTTTTTTATTCCACCAGAATCGCATTGGGATAAATCCGCTCCATCCGCTCATCCGGGAAATGGGTATCCAGCCACCCGTCCGCCGCCGTCTCAATGCCTTCACCTGTCTGCCGCACTGTATAGCGGTTCAGGGCCAGTCCCGACAGGCAGATATCAAAAATCATAAACACCAGCAAAATCCAGGTCATCCAGGTTCCGAATTTCTTCGGAATCTTTTCGATCCAGCCGGAAAACCGCGGATACAGCACCTTCATCCAGACTACTGCAGCGATGCCCCAGAAGAAACAATACAGGAGGTTAATTCTGCCGCCCAGATTGAACGGAATCTTACTATAATCCCAGAACACCGTACCGAATATCAGCTCCGTAAAGACGCTGCAGATGTACTCGTAAGCGCCGCCCAGTACCGTACCAAAGCAGAAAATAAAGCTGTCACTCCGATCCTTATACCGGTACAGCACCGCTGTCAGAAGCGCGCAGCCCAGCCCCCAGACGATACTGAAGGGCCCATACACCACACTACTGCGGCTCATGAGCTTTCCGGCGGTCACATAGCAGAAAATGGTCTCCGTGATATCACCCAGGAAGGCACCCAGTAAAAACAGGCATACCAGTTTATAAAAACAGCAGCCCACCGCAAAAACGCCGGCCCGGCTCCGGGCCTCGTCAGCTTCCTGCTCCTGCTCCCGTCTGGCCCGCAGAAGCTCCTCCGACGCCAGTCTCGGGTACGCCCGCTCCATACGTCGAATCACAAAGGCCGTCAGTCTGCCGCCCATCTCGTCGGATGTTTTCTGGAGATTCTCTGCTACACCATAGAGCAGGGAGGCCTTTCTCACGCTGGATTTCACCTTCAAAATTCCCACCAGCGTGCCGACAAAATCCAAAATGAAAATGATACCAATCACAAGCAGAATAATTTTTCCAACCCCATGGGGCAAAAGCTTCAGCACATCCCGCAAAAACGGATTCACAAAACGGATACAGAGTACGCCAAGCAGGCCCCAAACCACCGACCAGGGCAGGCTCACGTAGCCGCTGAACTGGAACCGTTTCCGGGAGAAATCCCACCATTTCCGATGGAAAATCCGCTCCAGCACGAAGCCAGTCGTATACGTCACCACAAAGGAAAGAATCGTGCCGCCCACGAACAGGAAAAATAGGTTGTCATGAAGCTCCGTCAGGAAAACAGCGAAGGCCAGGCCGCCAAAGCCGTAGGCCGGACACCAGGGGCCATAGAGAAAACCCACGTCCACAAATTTCTTCTGCCGCACCGCCGCTCCGGCCGTACCAATCATCCAGCCCGCAAAGGCATATGCAAAAAAGAGCCACAAAAGCTCATATCCTGTCCATTCCATCTTATTGATTCCTCTTTCTCGTCTTCAAAATATGAACCCTATTATATCCGTTTCCGTAAATCTGTACAAGTCTTTTCTCTATACTTCTCTCTTTACTTCTCTGCTGGAAACTGCTACAATATTATCTGTTTCGAAAGAGAGAGGAGCATAGAATTTTATGAATGATAATAAAGCGCAGGCCTTTCGCTTCGGCATGCGGGACGGCATTCCCATTGGCCTCGGTTATCTGGCTGTGGCATTTTCTCTGGGTATCACTGCGCGGAACGCCGGTCTCAATGCCTTCCAGGGATTTTTAATCAGCATTTTGAATAATGCGTCTGCGGGCGAATACGCCGGCATCACAGTCATCGCCGCCAATGCCGCCTACGCGGAAATCGCCATTGTTACTTTAATCACCAACGCCCGCTATCTTCTGATGAGCTGTGCCATGAGCCAGCGGCTGGAGCCCGGACTTTCTCTGGGGCACCGGCTTTTGATGGGCTTCGATATTACGGATGAGCTTTTCGGTATCGCCATTGCCCGTCCCGGGTACCTGAATCCTTATTATACCTACGGCGCCATGCTCATGGCCATGCCCGGCTGGTCCATCGGTACATCCCTTGGCATCATCGCGGGCAATATCTTACCGGAACGCGTGGTCAGCGCCTTAAGCGTGGCTCTCTTCGGTATGTTCCTGGCCGTGATCATTCCGCCCGCCCGGAAAAATAAGGTAGTTGCCGGACTGGTGGCCCTGTCCTTTGTGGCCAGCTTCGCCTGCTCTGTGCTGCCTCTGGTCAGCACCCTGTCGGACGGCACCCGGACCATCATCCTGACGGTCGTGATTTCCGCCGGAGCCGCGATTCTGTTCCCGGTTTCCAAAGAGAATGAATTCAAATCCACTGCTGAGAAAGGAGCTTCGAACCCATGACCCACAATATTTACATCTACATCCTGATCATGGCCGCCGTATCCTACGCCATCCGTGTGTTGCCGCTGACCCTGATTCGAAAGCCGCTGGAAAATCAGTTCCTCCAGTCCTTTCTCTACTATGTGCCCTACGTAACTTTGGCCGTCATGACCTTTCCGGCCATCATCCACGCCACTCAGTCTCCCATTGCAGGAGCGCTGGCCCTCATCATCGGCATTGCAGCTGCCTGGATGGGCGCGGGACTGCTGCCCGTAGCAGTCGTCTGCTGCGCAGTAGTTTTTGTGGCCGAATTCTTTTTGGGTTAAAAATGTGCAGGACGGTTCCAACCGTCCTGCACACTCTATCACATTATCTTCTCTTTTTCCCTTAAATCTTATCCCGACACTTACTCGATGGTAATTCCGGCCTTCTCCAGAATCTTCGGCACATTCTTCTCAGCACCGATGGCCATGATATGTACGCCGTCGCAGATGCCCTCGTCCTTGATCTTCGCGATCATCTCGGCAGCCATCTCGATACCCAGCTGTGTGGGCAGTCCCTTAACACCCTTTTCCTTGCCCTCTGCTGCCGCAGCGGAGAGACGGTCGATCATATCCTGGGGTACTGCGATACCCGGTACATTCTCGTTCATATATTTCGCCATACCAGCCGCCTTCAGCGGGATGATACCAGCCATGATGTGAGTATGGATGTTCGCCTTGTCCACCTCGTCCATGAAACGCTTCAGGCCTTCGATATCAAAGATACCCTGGGTCTGGATGTACTGTGCGCCTGCGTCTACCTTCTGGCGCAGCTTGTTAATCTGCAACGGAAGCGGATCGTAAACCGGAGTTACCGCAGCTCCCTTGTAAAAGGTGGGCGCATTATCCAGATCATTACCGCCACAGTCTTTGCCGGTAGCTTCCATATAAGTCAGCATATGCAGGATACCTACGGAATCCAGATCGTAGACGGGCTTGGACTCCTTGCAATCGCCTACAGTCGGATGGTCTCCGGTCAGAGCCAACATGGTGTCGATGCCAAAGGCTGCTGCGGAGAGCATATCGCCCATGATCCCCATACGGCTTCTGTCACGTCCTGTGACCTGCACAATGGGCTCCAGTCCCGCTTCCTTCAGCTTAATGCAAAGGCCTAAAGAAGAAGCCTTCAGACAGGCAGACTGCATATCGGTTACATTCACGCCGTGAACCTTGCCCTTCAGAAGCTCTGCTACCGCAAGCTGCTCTGTAAAATCATATCCCTTCGGGGGAGCCATCTCAACGGTTACACCAAATTTACCGCCTTCCAGCGCTTTCTCTAACATTCCCATTATTTATTCCCCCTGATATTAATTGTTCTCGGATAAGATACCTTCGCGTATCCCTTGTCCGGTCTTCTCTTTGTCAGGAGATCCAGTCTTCCCAGAGACTCCAGACGCTTGTAAATCATAATCCATGCACAGTCGTTGTCCGGATTCACCTCGCACTTGCCGTTCTTCTGACCGCCGCAGGGGCCGTTTACCAGAGACTTTGCACAACGGGAAATAGGGCAGATACCGCCGGTGGTTCCCAGCACACAGTCTCCGCACAGATGACAGGCTTCCTCGAAGAGACCGAAACGGACAGCCTCACCCAGGAACATGGTATTGTTGGACGGGTAAACCGGTGCGGACGGGCTGTGGGCTGCCGCCACCTGCACGCCGTCACCGCAGGACATACAGACAACCGCGTCCGGTCCTGCCGCGTTCAGCTTCTTCATAGCGGTCTTTACACCCATATTCATACAGCAGTAATCTGCCATATTGGTGGCTACTACGGTCTTTCCTTTAGACTCCAGATATGCTTTCAGTTCTGCTACTTCCTTCTCGCCGCCTGTGGCACATGCCGTTGCGCAGCTTCCGCAGCCCAGAATCGCAATTTTCTGCGCGTCTCCGAGCATTGCCATCAATTCATCGATGGGCTTTTTCTGTGTGATAATCATGATATCCTCTCCTTAAAATTTCGGGTGTTTGTCAACGGGAGGCTTTCCTTTTTGAAAGCCACTTCTGCCCGAAGAACCTAGTTCTATTTTATCTACATTTCACATAAAAATCAACCCGTAATTTTCTTTTTTTAACAGAAAATATCATTTTTATAACAGTGTTCTTTTCAATTTATAACATTTTATAACATTTTCATTCTTTACCGGCTTTGACAGACCTGCAAATTCCGATTATGACTTTTCTCTCTATTTCTCGCCTTTTTCTTCTTTCTCCTGTTGAAATTCCGTAATCGCCTCCAGAAATTGCTTCCCGTACTTTTTCAGCTTATTTTCTCCCACGCCGGAGACCTCCAGAAATTCCTCCTCCGTAGCAGGTAGCTTCACGCACATGTCGATCAGAGTCTTATCGCTGAATACGATATAGGGCGGCACACTGTTTTCCCGGGCGATTTCCATACGAAGCTTCCGCAAAACCTCAAACAGCTCGCTTCCGGTGCTGGTCTGGCCATCCGTGTTCTTACTTCTGGCCGCCTTCTTCTTTTTCTCCGGCTCCTTCGCCTTCCAGGTCCGTAAAATGACACGGGTGTCCTCCTCCATCAGCGGCGTGGTATCACCCAGCTTCAGAACGCTGTACTGCTCCTCGGTCTGATGTAGATACCCCTCGCTTACCATCTGACTAATCAGAGCGCGCAGATCGGCCTCGTTTTTCTCCTTCAGACTTCCGTAGGACTCATAATCCACAGTTCCCAGCTCCCGCAGTCTCGCACGGTTGGCTCCCATCAGGGTGCCGATGACACTCTGAATTCCATAGCGTCCGCGGGTCTCCGTCACGCAACGCACCACCTGCTTCGCTTCCTCCGTCATGTCCACTTCCGTGTATTCCCGGTGGCAGTTGCCGCAGTTTTCACAGGGGCCTTCCATCTCCTCTCCAAAATACTGTAAAATATAATTTCGCAGACATTCCGTGCTTCGACAATACTGCTCCATGGTCTGAAGCCGTCTCGTATCCCGCTGGCGAATCAGTCTGGCTTCCTCTCCAGTCAATTCAGAGAAGTCTTTCTGCTCCAGCAAAAATCGATTGATCATCATGTCCTGAGGGGAAAATAAAAGAATACACCGGGCCGGTTCGCCGTCTCTTCCGGCGCGCCCTGCCTCCTGATAATAATTTTCCATGCTCTGAGGCATGTTGTAGTGAATCACATAACGAACGTTTGACTTGTCGATGCCCATACCAAAGGCGTTGGTGGCAATGATGACCGGAGAGCGGTCGTAGATAAAATCCTCCTGATTTTTCTTCCGTTCGACGCCTCCGAGACCCGCGTGATAGCGCGTCACCGCCACGCTCCGCTTGAATAATTCTTCGTAGAGCTTGTCCACATTTTTCCGGGTCGCGCAGTAAATGATGCCGCTGTCCGCCGGATGCTTTTCTATGTAATCCAAGATAAAATCGTCCTTTTTCCGGATATGCTCCACACTGTAATAGAGGTTTTCCCGGTCAAAGCCGGTCACGACAACCTTCGGATTTGCCAGTTGCAACGATCGCAGGATATCCGTCTTCACCGTCTCGGTGGCTGTCGCCGTAAAAGCACTGACGATGGGCCGCCGTTTAAGCCTCCGAATGAAGTCTACGATTTTCGTGTAGCTTGGCCGGAAATCCTGTCCCCACTGGGAGATACAGTGAGCCTCGTCCACGGTCACCATGGAAATCTCTGTATGAGCCGCAAAGTCCTGAAATTCCCAGCTTTCCAACCGCTCCGGTGCCACGTAGATAATCTTATATACACCCTGGGACGCCAGCGAAAGGGCCTTTCGAATCTGCCCTTCTGTCAGAGCCGAATTGATAAACGCCGCATGAATCCCGGCGTCATTCAGGGCCTTCACCTGATCCTGCATCAGCGAAATCAGCGGCGACACCACCAGCGTAATCCCCGGCAGCATCAGCGCCGGCACTTGATAACACACCGACTTTCCCGCTCCCGTCGGCATAATCGCCAGCGCATCCCGGCCCCTCAAGATCGCCTCAATAATCTCCTCCTGCCCCCGCCTAAAGGTGTCGTAGCCGAAATAGGTTTTTAAGACTTCGGTTGGTTTCATGTTTTCTCCCTTTCCGTCATATTGTTCTGCTATTTGCGCTCAAAATGGCAGAGGAGTAACCCCCGCCATTTTTTCTGTCAGTGTTCTACTATGGGAAATCCGGAATCTTCGATTTCCAAACTATCGCCTTTCTTCAGTAATTCCACCAGCCCATACTGATTTCCAACATTCGTAACATCAATGATATGTACACATTTTTTCATCCAAGGCATTTTTTCATTTATCAGATCCATCAAATCATAAATTTCTGAACTATCCATTTTATGATTTGACAAATACCCCGATCCCTGTCTGTGCGAGAATCCCTGCTGTCCGAAAAATTTTCGCAAATCTTCATACGCATGATGATAATCTGTTCCCGGATAATGTTCCTTCAATTGATGTGTATCCAAATCAAAATTCAGAGCCTTAAAATATTTTCTTTCCAATATCTTACGCTCTCATAGCCATTTTTTCTCTGTAGTGTTTCAAAAAGTCTTCTTCATCAAAATCATTTGGATCATCCAGAAAGTCGTCACTCTCATAAAACACCCATTCCAGCGCATTGTCCATGAACCAGGTTTGACGTTTTAATCCATTGGTGATAATCCCAAAATACGCAAAATCATTCTCATTCCCACTATCCCGGTAAACTCTTGCGCCTGAGGCATCTTCCATACGAACCAATCCGTATTTGGCAAATAAATTATCCAGTGTCCGGTAAACCGACTCCAGCTTATAGGTTTTCTCTTCCGTAATCTTCTTTTCATCCATCCGAATCAACATCTTCAGCATCAGAAAACCTCCAATCCAGTGATTTTTAATAAAGGTTCTTCACCTTAAATTCCTTCTCCGCCTCGCGACGCTGATCCTTTTTAGCGATGTCCTGTCGTTTGTCGTAGAGTTTTTTACCACGGGCCAGACCCACCTCGACTTTGACCAGGCTGCCTTTTAAATAGACCTTTAAGGGTACCATGGTGTAGCCTTTTTCGGCCATCTTGGACGCGATCTTCCGGATCTCGTATTTGTGCATCAGAAGCTTTCGGGGGCGTAAGGGATCTTTGTTGAAGATATTGCCCTTCTCATAGGGGCTGATGTGCATGCCGTAGACCCAGACCTCTTCCTTTTCTACTTTAACGAAGGCCTCCTTGACGCTGCATTTTCCCATGCGGACAGACTTCACCTCGGTTCCGGCCAGGGCGATGCCGGTCTCGTAGGTCTCGTCGATGAAATAATCGTGATATGCCTTCTTGTTATTGGCCACTAACTTGTAATTATCCTTCCCCATATCGTTCTCCTCATTTATCTGTTTCGTACCTCCCGTTCTGTCTGTCACATCAGACCGGTTATACGCCTGTTCTTCCGTATTTAAACCCATCCAGGCAGCCTGAAGCACTTGCGACTGCCGTGCGTAAGGAAGCGGTTCGTTACATCAGTTCATAATCAATCGTTCTGCACAGCCGCTCCGTCCCTTTCACCCGGATGCGTACCCGCTCGCCGATGCGCCAGACCTTTCCGGTCCGTGTACCCCGAAGCTCGCTTCCGGCCTCATCGTATTCATAGAAATCGTCGGTCAGGGAATTCACATGTACCAGACCCTCCACCGTGTTGTTCAGTTCCACGTACAGACCGTAGGCCGTTACACCGGAAATGACGCCATCGAACTGTTCGCCGATATGCTGTTCCATATATTCCACCTTCTTCAGCTTCACGGTCTCCCGCTCCGCCTCCTCGGCCCGCCGCTCCAGCTCGCTGGAACGTTTGGCCACCTCCGGCAGAATGGCCTCATAATGCACCACTCGCTCTCCGTTCAGCCGTCCCCGCAGGTTTTCCTTGATAATCCGGTGAATCTGCAGATCCGGATACCGCCGGATAGGGGAGGTAAAATGGCAGTAATGGGTAGCAGCCAGTCCGAAATGCCCGGTACAGTCAGTGGCATACTTGGCCTGCTTCATGGATCGCAGAGTCAGTCGGCTGATCATGGCCTCCTCCGGCGTTCCCGCAATCTTATCCAGCAGCTTCTGCACCTCGCCCGGGTGAATCTCATCTCCCGCTGTATGGAGGCTGTAGCCAAAGTTTCGGATAAAGGTGCCCAGGCGGCTCATTTTCTCGCTGTCCGGCTTTTCATGAATCCGGTACACAAAAGGCTGGGCCTGCCAGTAATAGTCCTCGGCCACGGTCTCATTGGCAGCCAACATAAAGTCCTCAATGAGTCTCGTGGCTGCATTCCGCTCGTAAGGCCTGATGTCAATGGGATACCCCTTCTCATCCAGAATCACTTTGGTCTCCGGGAAGTCAAAATCAATGGATCCCCGCTTCCTTCTCCGCTTCCGGAGAAGAGCCGACACCTCCGCCATCTCTTTCAGCATGGGAACCAGCTCCGGATAGAGGGCCGTTTCCTCCGGATCGTCGTCCAACACCTTCTGCACGCCCGTATAGCTGAGCCTGCGGTTCACGCAGATCACAGTCTCCGCGATGGTATGACTGATAATCTTTCCCTTGCTGTCAATGGTCATAATGCAACTCAGGGCCAGCCGGTCTTCCCCTGCATTCAGAGAGCAGATACCGTTGGAAAGAGTACGCGGCAGCATGGGAACTACCCGGTCCGCCAGATAGACGCTGGTTCCCCGATCCAGGGCCTCATGATCGAGGGCGCTGTTCTCCTGCACATAATTGGTCACGTCTGCGATATGCACGCCCAGCACATAATTTTCACCATCTCTTCGCAGAGAAACCGCGTCATCCAGATCCTTCGCGTCCTCGCCGTCGATAGTCACGCAGACCTCGTCCCGCAGATCCAGCCGTCCGGCCCGATCGGCCTCGGACACCGGCTTCGCTACCCGCTCCGCCTGGTTCAGCACCCTCTCCGGAAATTCCGTAGGAATACCGTACGACAGCATAATCGCCAGCACCTCCGTGGCCGGATCGTCCGCTTCGCCCAGAATCCGGGTAATCCTGCCCTCGGGATTTTTCCGTCCCCTGCCATAATCGATAATCTCCGCAACCACCTTCTGTCCGCTGACCGCAGGCCCGATTTTCTCCAAAGGAATAAAAATGTCGTGATTGATGCGCTGATTATCCGGTACTACGAAGCCGAAATTCTTGCTGCGCTCGAAGGTTCCGATAACTTCGGTCAGGCCATGGGACAGAATCTTCGTAATCACGCCCTCGGGCCGCTTGCCTGCATGGCCCTTGATGACCACTTCGACCATATCGCCCAGAAATGCATCCCCGGCGTCATTTTCCCCGATGAAGATATCCTGCTCTTCGCCTTCTACGGACACGAAGCCAAAGCCTTTGGCATGACTTGTATACACGCCGACGACCTTCTTAATCTCTGCTTTTCCGTAGCGTCCCCGTTTGGACAGCGAGATTTTCCCTTCGGAGAGAAGTTCATCCAGAACCCGGTTCAGCTCCTCCCGGTCTTTCTTCTCCACCTGCAGAATAATCGCCAGCTCCTTCTGCTTCATGGGCACATAGCGCGGATCATTGATAAAATCATATATAATTTTCTTTCGCTCTTCAAATGTCTTGTCTGCCATAGTTCCTCCGGCTTCTGCCTGAAAACACAAAGCACCCTCGGTTTTCATCCCGGGAGTGCTTTATCTGTCGTAAAATCTGTCATAGACAGGCTATTACATTAAAAAATATTCAAATTCAGTACCAGTGCCAGCACGATAAAGGCAATCGCCAGAATCTTGGTTGCAAGTACAATCTTGCCCTCTGCGGAACGGCTCTTATTCTGCTCCCAGAAAGAATTGCCGCCTGCGATGGCTCCCAGGCCGTTGGACTTGCCTTCCTGCATCAGTACCACTACAGTCAGTGCGATGCATACCAGTACAAACAGAACCATTAAAATTGCTCGGATAACTCCCATGCTTAAACCTCCTTAACCAGCAGAGACTTGCCGGTCATCTCAGCAGGCTGCTCCATTCCCATCAGCTCGATGAGTGTCGGAATGATATCTGCCAGGCAGCCATTCTCTCTTAATTTATAAACCGGATCTGCATTTACCAGAATGAACGGAACCGGATTGGTCGTATGCGCTGTCCAGGGTTCGCCTGTCTTATAGTCAATCATCATCTCGGCATTGCCGTGGTCTGCGCAGATAAACATCTGACCGTCGACCTCTTTCAGTGCCTCCACGGCGCGTCCCACGCAGCCGTCTACGGTCTCGATTGCCTGTACAGCCGCCGGAATTACGCCGGTGTGGCCTACCATATCCGGGTTCGCGAAGTTGATGATAATCACGTCGTACTTATCAGACTTGATGGCCTCTACCAGCTTGTCGCAGACTGCCGGAGCGCTCATCTCGGGCTGCAGGTCATAGGTCGCTACCTTCGGAGACTTCACAAGGATACGATCCTCGCCCTTATTCGGCTCCTCGACACCGCCGTTGAAGAAGAAAGTCACATGGGCGTACTTCTCTGTCTCGGCGATACGAACCTGTGTCATATCGTGAGCTGCCAAATACTCGCCAAAGGTATTGTGAAGCTCCACCTTGTGGAAAGCTACCAACTTGTTCGGAATCGTCGCGTCATATTCGGTAAAGCATACGTAGGTCAGATCCAGACGCTTCTCACGGGGGAAGCCATCGAATTCATCACAGCAGAATGCTCTGGAAATCTCTCTCGCGCGGTCCGGACGGAAGTTGAAGAAGATCACGGAATCGCCGTCCTGAATGGTAGCCACCGGCTTGCCATCCTTCTTTACCACGGCCGGAAGCACGAACTCATCATTCACACCCTCTGCGTAGGAAGCCGCGATCGCGCTGACGCCGTCAGCCGCCTCGTTGCCCTCGCCCCTGGTCAGAGCCAGATAAGCCTTCTCCACGCGATCCCAGCGGTTGTCACGGTCCATGGCGTAGTAACGTCCCATAACGGAAGCCACCTCGCCGACGCCGATCTCCTGCATCTTGTCTGTCAGTTCCTGTACAAAATCCTTACCTGATGTGGGCGGTGTGTCACGGCCGTCCAGGAAGCAGTGTACGTAAACTTTCTCAAGACCGTGGCGCTTTGCCAGCTCCAGCAGTCCGTAAATATGGGTATTGTGGCTGTGTACGCCGCCGTCGGATACCAGTCCGAACAGGTGCAGCGCGGAATTCTTCGCTTTCGCGTTCTCCACAGCCTTCACCAGCGCTTCATTTTCAAAGAAGTCTCCATCCTGGATCTCCTTTGTGATACGGGTCAGCTCCTGATATACGATGCGTCCCGCACCCATGTTCATATGGCCAACCTCAGAGTTACCCATCTGTCCGTCCGGAAGTCCTACTGCCAGTCCGCTGGCGTTGCCCTTTACAAAGGGGTAGTCCTTCATCAGGCCGTCCATCACCGGAATCTTCGCCATGGCGATGGCATTGCCCTCCGGATTCTCATTGAGGCCATAGCCGTCAAGAATCATCAATACTGTCGGTTTCTTACTCATTGCTCTTCTCCACCTCTGCGATAGCTGCTTTTTTCATCGGGATTCTGCAGTTGCGGTTGCTGCCGAACTCTACGATCACGTCATCCTCTGTAATATCGATAAGAACGCCGTAAAATCCGCTGGTGGTTACGACTACATCGCCTACTTCCATGGTTGCAAGCATGGCGTTCAGACGCTTCTGCTCTTTCTTCTGCGGACGGATAGCCGCGAAGTACATAAATGCTCCGATTACTACTACATAAAGAATGATGGTTCCCCATCCCATTGCTGCATTGCCTGTTGCAAGTAAATTCATGTTCATTCCTCCTGATCAATCACTGCGTCCGGGCAGATCCTCTCCCTGCCTCTGCGCACTTCTATTATACTAGCATACTTCCCGATCTCCGGTCAAGTACTCTGACCTGATTTTATACTTATTTTATACCTGCCCGTTCATCATGCCATCCAGCTTCCGCTTCTTGTACGCCTGATACTCGCCCCTGTCGATGGCATCACGAATCTCGGTCATCATGGTATTGTAGAAATACAGATTATGAAGGACGCACAGACGCATGCCCAGCATCTCCTTCGCCTTCAGGAGATGGCGGATATAGGCCCTGCTGTAGCGGCGGCAGGCCGGACACTGGCAGCCCTCCTCGATGGGCCGGTCGTCCAGCTCGTACTTGGCGTTGAACAGATTGATTTTTCCCAGATTCGTGTACAGATGGCCGTGGCGTCCATTCCGACTTGGGTATACGCAGTCGAAGAAGTCCACGCCCCTGTCTACCGCCTCCAGGATATTAGCCGGCGTTCCCACGCCCATCAGGTACGTGGGCTTGTCCTCGGGAAGATACGGCGTCACCGCTTCGATGATCCGGTACATATCCTCATGAGTCTCTCCCACGGCCAGGCCGCCGATGGCGTAGCCGTCCAGATCCATCTGGGAAATCTCCTTGGCGTGCTCGATCCGGATATCCTCATAAATCGCTCCCTGGTTGATTCCAAACAGCAGCTGGTTCTGGTTGATGGTGTCCGGAAGGCTGTTCAGCCGCTGCATTTCCGCCTTACAGCGGGCAAGCCAGCGGGTCGTGCGGGCTACGGATTTCTCCACATAATCCCGCTCTGCCAGGGCCGGCGCGCACTCGTCGAAGGCCATGGCAATAGTGGAGGCCAGATTAGACTGAATCTGCATACTCTCCTCCGGTCCCATAAAAATCTTCCGTCCGTCAATATGGGAGTTAAAATATACGCCCTCTTCCTTTATTTTGCGTAAGGAGGACAGGGAAAATACCTGGAATCCGCCGGAATCTGTCAGAATCGGCTTGTCCCAGGACATAAACTTGTGCAGGCCGCCCAGCTTCTTCACCACCTGGTCGCCGGGACGCACGTGCAAGTGATAGGTGTTGGAAAGCTCAATCTGGGTTCCGATCTGCTCCAGATCGGAGGTGGCTACCGCGCCCTTAATGGCCGCCACGGTTCCCACGTTCATGAACACCGGCGTCTGCACCGTACCGTGTACGGTTGTAAATTCGGCACGCTTGGCGCGGCCGTCTTTCTTCAATATTTTATACATACTTATTTCAAACCTCCGTAATTATCCAGTTTCTTCCTGATTCCGTTCACAGATTCATGAAAATTTTGTCTCATCTTATCGTCCCCAAACCTTTCGTACCTGATCCATCCTTGCGCTCATGCCTTCAAAAAGCGCGTCCACCAGGGTCAGGGCTGTCATGGCCTCTACTACCACCACGGCCCGGGGCACAATCACCGGATCGTGACGGCCGTGGATGCTGATCTCGATATTTTCACCCTTCTTATTGACGGTATGCTGGGTCGCCGCCACCGAAGGCGTCGGCTTCACTGCCGCCCGGAAAATGATGGGGCTTCCGTCGCTGATACCGCCAAGGACGCCGCCTGCATGGTTGGTCTCCTTCTCCACGCCATTTCCATGGTTCACAAAGGCGTCATTGTTCTCAGTCCCCCGCGCCCGGGCCGCCTGAAAGCCGTCGCCCATCTCAAAGCCCTTCACGGCTCCGATGGACAGAACCGCCTTCGCCAGGTTCGCGTCCAGCTTGTCAAAGCAGGGCTCGCCCACGCCTGCAGGCATACCGGTCACCACACACTCGATGACGCCGCCCACGGAATCCTGCTCTTCCATGCACTGCCTGGTATAGACCGCAGCCTCCGCAGCAGCCTTGGCGTCCGGCATATAAAAGGCATTGTTTGGAATCTCCGCCGCGTCAAAGCGCTCCGGTGTAATCTCCACCGGGCCGATGGAATGGGTATAGGCGCAAATTTGAATTCCAATTTCTTCCAGTATTTTTACCGCCACCGCGCCTGCCGCCACGCGGCCGATGGTTTCCCGTCCGGAGGAGCGGCCGCCGCCCCGGTAATCCCGGAAGCCATATTTCATATCAAAGGTATAATCCGCATGTCCCGGACGATAGTAAGAAGCGATCTCGCTGTAATCCTGCGAGCGCTGAGACGTATTGGCCACCAGAATGGAAATGGGGGTTCCGGTAGTCTTCCCCTCGAAGACGCCGGACAGGATCTCCGCCTGATCCCCTTCCTTTCTGCTGGTGGTATACTGAGACTGGCCCGGCTTTCTCCGGTCCAGATATCGCTGAATGTCTGCTTCACATAAAGGAAGTCCCGCCGGGCAGCCGTCGATGACGACCCCGAGTCCTTTTCCATGGGATTCTCCCCAGGTGGAGACAGAAAAATGCTTTCCAAAGCATGAACCTGCCATGTATTCTCCTCTTTTCTTATGAAAGAATCCTGCTTTGCAGGATTCTCCGCCTGCGGCGGGCCGCTTAAAAACGGCCCACTACCTCTCCGCCGCAACGCGATGAATTTCACGGTCAACGAGCCAGAGTCCATGCTTGCGCGAAAACTTGGCAACTGCCGCGAAAACTTGGGAAACTCGTTTTTCGAGTTTCCCAAGTTCCGATAGTCTTTTCTATCATACAGAAAAATCATTCATTCGTCAACCGCTTACTCGGTCTGCGCCGCCGGTGTAATCACGATATTTTCTCCGGAGATCCCGGTTTTCCGCTTCACGATGTCCTCGATCTGGGCCCGTCCCGCATCGTCCACATTTTCCATATTGACCACCACATCGGCCTGGCCGTCGGTGATACTGACCACCACGTCTTCAAAGCCCTTGGCCGCCAGCAGAATTTCTGCCGCCGCTTCCTTCTCGGCGATGTCCGTCAGCTCTACCATGCTGTCCACCGCCTCCTGCTTCTGGGTCTCGGAGATATTGGTGTTGTTGATGACCTCCAGAAGGGTCTCTTTATTTCTGGAGCGGAGCTGCTCTCTTGTGAGCTTTGCCTCCGCCGCAAAACCGGTACCTGCGGAAGAACTGGCCAGCACGGCCTCGCCGGGTTCTTCCCCATCCTCCACTTCCGCCGTCTCTTCCCCATCAGAGTCAAGGCTTGCAATATCGCCGTCCTCGAACTGCAGCTCCTCCAGGCCAGTCTGGGCGTAGAGATCCTCCGCGGAGATATCCTCTGCGGCGGAGGCCTCCTCCGTGGCCGCGTCGCCTCCGGTCTGCACCTTCGCGCTGTCCAGCTTGCTGCCGGAATAGTTCAAGTATCCGGCCACTGCGATCATGATAGCCAGTGCGGTGATGATCATCTGGTTCTTTTTAAATATGTTTTTCACTTTGCACCCTCCAACTTCATTATTTTTACTTTATGCGCCGCGATGGGAAATAATGCCTGCACGGCCTCCAGAAGCTCCTGCTTCACCACGGCGCTGCCGCCGCCCTCGGCCAGTACCAAAATGCCCTCGATATTCGGCTCCAGCTCCTTAACTACATAGGGGCTTTTGCCGCCGTTTCCGTCCTCATAATAGACCGTCTCCTCGCCCCAATCCTGCTCGTCAGTGGTGCGGCTGCCGCCGTTTGCGTCCGTCTCCTCCACGTTTTTGCGGCTCTCCGGCGTATCCTTTTCCACGATCCGCTCCCCCCGGGATTCCAGGGTCACCATGACCTCCACCCGGCCTGCGCCCGCCACCCGGCTTAGAATGGCGGACAGACGCTTTTCTAACTGCTCTTCGTAGCTCAGCCCGGCCGCTTCTATATCGTCTGTTGCCGCCTCCACCCCGGAAATGGTTTCACTCTCCCCGCCCGCTGTCGTCTTTCCCGGCGTAGTCGGGATCGCAATCACCACCAACAGCACGCCAAAGAGCAGGAGCACCACCAGCTGTTCCTTTTTTGGTTTCTTAAGCTTACTCATCCAGTCCGATTTCCACTTTGATGTCTGGGATTCCATCCGGCTCCTCCTCTCCGTCTGCGGGATTTTCCATACCGTCTCCGGTCAGCTCCTGTTCCCTCTGTTCGATCTCCCGCTCGTAGGCCTGTTCCAGCTCCTCCTGCCGCCGCACAAAGTCCTGAAGCTCCGCGTCGCAGGTCTGCTCCGCGTAAATCCCGTCCAGGGTATCGGACAGACCCGCCGCCGACAAAAGGGGCGAAAGCACCACCAGCATCAGCACAATTCCCATAAAAAAACGGACATATTTTTTCTGGCTCTCCTCCGGCAGCAGATGGAGCACCACCGTCATCAGAATCGTGTAAAACGCGATATCGCGGATCCAGCCATATAAAAATGCCTTCATAACTGCTTCTCCATGCCTCCCTACAGCCGCACCGATACAGTTACCACCACAATAGTCAGCACAAAGAGCACCGTCACCGTAAAAACTGCCTGAAATAAGAGCCTTACGCCCTCGCCTGCCCCGGCCACGCAGCCTACGAAGCGCTTGTCGCAGACCGGCTGAATCAGGGCTGCAGTTCCCTTTAAGAGCAGGAACAGGACGCCCAGCTTCACCAGGGGGCCCAGACAAATCAGAGCCAGAACCAGCACAGCAGCCGCGCCCACACCGTTTTTCAAAAGGACAGCGGAGCCCAGCAGCAGATCGGTGACTCCGCCTGCCACATTTCCGATGCCTGGCAGTACTCGGAGCGCCCGGGTGAAGGCCGTGTTCTTCAGCGCATCCAGGGCAGGAGTAATCATGCCCTGAATCGCGTTAAAACCCACCACCGCCGCCAGCAGGGTTTTCAGAAGCCAGCCCACGCCTTTTCCCGTAAGCTCGGTCATCTGGGACAGGTACTCCTCCTTCGTCAGATGATTGACGAACACCAGCATCATGTACAGGTTCAGCACAGGCAGCAGCACCTCCCCGATGAGCGTATCCAACAGGTAAATAAGGCCGAGCATAAACTGATAGAATACCAGCGCCGTCGTGCTGCCCGCCGACAGGGTCACAGCCAGACACCAGGCCGGAAGCAAAGCTTTCATGAAGCTCTGAACCGAAGACAGCACCTGTCCGGCCAGCTCCGCCGCCCCGGTAAAAATCTGAAGCAGCAGCAAAAACAGTAACAGATAGGTCATTTCAAAGCTGATTTCTCCTATCTGGTCATTTTTAAACAGATTGGTGAAATTTGTAAGCAACGCCGCCGCAATGCCCAGCACCAGTATTGAGATAAAAATCTGTTTTTCCTGGGCGAAGCTCCTGCCCGCCTCACTAAGGGCCATCCTTAGAAAGCTCTCCATCGTAAAGGGCTGCTCCCCGGACAGCAAGGCCAGCACGGTGTCCTGAAAGGAAAAGCTCTGATTCAGGATCTCATCCATGGCGGCCTGAAGCTCGGAGAAATCCAGCTGTTCCACTGCAAACGCGTCCATGGTCACCCTCCCAGAAAGTTCTGCACGGTCTGAAGCAGTGCGCTCACGATGGGCATGCTGACCGCCAGAATCGACAGTTTGGCGAAGACGCCTATCTGTCCGGCCACCGCAGAGCAGCCCGCGTCCCGGCAGATGTCGGCAGCGAATTCCGAGATGTAGGTGATGCCAATGATTTTCAGCAGCACCTGGATGTAGGCACTCTGGACGGAAATGGCATCCTGGATCAGACGGATATTTTCTACCACCAGGCTCAGGCGGCCTGCCGCCAGCAAAAGCAGCAGAAGCCCCGTGCCGACACTGATGCAGACCGCGTATTCCGGTTTGGTCTGCTTTAAAAATAAAGCCAGAAAGACTCCGGTGATTCCAATCATCACTGCCTGAATCATCCCATTTCCCCCTCTCACTGAAATCTAAAGCGCAAATAGCTGTTTCATGGTGTCAAACAGTTCAAAGATGTAGGGCAAAATCCAGAACAGTACCAGCACCAGGCCCGCCAGGCTGGTGAGAAAGGCCTGCTCCTCCCGGCCACTGTGCTTCAACACCTGGCAGATGACGGATACCAGAATCCCCACTGCCGCGATTTTAAAGATGAGGTTTACACTCATAGTTCCTCCGTTCTCCGTCAAAGTAACAGGATGACCAGAAAGACGCCGCCCGCGATCCCAAGGCTCTGGTACAGCCGTTGGCGGCTGCCCATCTGCTCCTGTGCCTCCGCAAGGCTCTGCTCCAGCTGCTCCAGATAGAGGCGGATGGCCGCCAGCTGCATTTCCGTGTCCAGATAGCCCAGCACCTCGCCCAAAGTCTCCAGCTGCTCCAGGTCTGTCCGCGTCAGATGCAGCTTTTTGATATACTTCTGCTCTTCTGCCTTCCAGATCTCGCTTAAGGTCCGGCCATCTGCTTTTTTAAGCTCGTCGGCGATCCCGGACAGGAAGAGACCGAAGGGCGCGGGCAGACGCACGGATACGTGGGTAAAGGCCTCCGGCAAGGGCAGATGGGCGTAGCGAATCTCTCCCTGCAGCATATACATCATTTGCTTTATAACGCGCAGCTCCCGGACCCGCCGTTTCAAATCGCCGCTGTAGCTTGCGCCGATACCTGCCGCGGAGCACAGGATCAGACAGGCTCCTGCCAGTTTGAGCACAGTATCTTCCCCTTTCTGTCACGGATTTCCCGCACGGTTCCGGGGCCCCGTCTGGCATCCAGAATGATGTAGCGGTCGAAGATTTCCTTCTGCATCAGATTGGAAAATAATGGTTTTTGCTGAATATCGCTGAGGCTGCTTCCGTGAACCGTGGCCAGAATACGGCAGCCGCAGTAAATGGCATTTTCCATGGCTTCCATGTCGGCCCTGCAGCCTATCTCGTCCACAGCGATGACTTCCGGGGACATGGAGCGCACCAGCATCATCATACCCTCTGCCTTGGGACAGCCGTCCAGGATATCGGTGCGCTTTCCCAGGTCGCAGCCATGGACGCCCAAGCTACAGCCGCCAAGCTCGCTGCGTTCGTCCACCACGCCTGCGCGCATGCCCCGGTATCCGATTCCGCCATCTGATATCTGGCGGATCAGGTCCCGGAGCAGGGTGGTTTTGCCGCAGCGGGGCGGGGAAATCAGTAAGGTATGATACAGTCCCTCCGGGCCATAGAGCCAGGGGAGGATCCTGTCGGCGCAGCCTTTGATTTCGTGAGTGACGCGGAGGTTCAGGCTGGTGACGTAGCGGATGGTTTTGACTGTGCCGTTTTCCAGGATTACTTTTCCGGCGATGCCCAGGCGGTGACCGCCGGGCAGGGTCAGATACCCCTGGCGGAGTTCGTCTTCGTAGGCGTACAGGGAGTATTTGCCGGCGAATTCCAGAGTTTCGCGGACTTCCTGTTCGGTTATTTTTTTCGCTCGATGGCTTTCCAGGGTTTCGCGGCCTTCTTCGGTCAGGAAGAGTTCGCGGCCCCGGTACCAGAGGGTCAGGGGGCGGGCGATACCCAGGCGGATTTCCTGGAGGGCTTCGAGCTGTAGATGTGCCTTTTTTATGGTTTCTCTTACTGGCAAGGCCAGGATTTTTTCGAGTTCTTCGATTTGGTTGTGCATGTCCTCTCACCTCTTTAGGACAATATATGTAGGGGCAGGCCAAAAAAAGAACCGGCAGTTTGCTTTCGCCCCTGCCGGTTCTCTGATATACATCTGTGTAGTTTTTATTTCATCTGCTCGGCTGCCACCTCAGCTGCCTTTGCAATGGCCTCGTCGATGCCAGCCGGATTCTTGCCGCCGGCCTGTGCCATGCCGGGACGTCCGCCGCCGCCACCGCCTACAAGACCTGCGATAGCCTTAATCAGGTTGCCTGCGTGAGCGCCCTTCTTCTGCGCGCCGTCGGTTGCGGTAGCCATCAGGCTGACCTTGCCGTCTGTGGCGCTGGCCAGTACGACCACGCCCTCACCCAGCTTTTCCTTCAGCTGATCGCCCAGATCCCGGAGACCGTTCATATCTACGCCCTCCAGCTTGGCTGCCAGTACCTTGACGCCGTTTATGTCTTTCACCTGATCCATCACGTCGCCCAGGGCATCCTTCGCCGCTTTGCTCTTCAGAGCCTCGTTCTCGCTGTGCAGCTCTTTGATCTCTGCCAGCAGATGCTCAATCTTTTCATTTAAGTTTGCCGGAGTAGTCTTGGCTGTCTTAGCTGCCTCCTGAAGCTGCTCCTCCACATTCTTATAATAAGCAAATACGCCGTCTCCAGTCAGCGCCTCAATACGGCGCACGCCTGCCGCGATACCTGCCTCGGATACAATCTTGAATACCATGATCTGAGAGGTGTTCGCCACATGGGTACCGCCGCAAAGCTCCTTGGAGAAGTCACCCATAGATACCACGCGTACCTTCTCTTCGTACTTCTCGCCGAACAAAGCCATCGCTCCGGTCTTCTTCGCTTCCTCGATATCCATAACGTCCGTCACAACCGGAAGCGCTGCCTGGATTTCCTGATTTACCAGCGCCTCTACCTTCTCGATCTCCTCCGGTGTCATAGCCTCAAAATGAGAGAAGTCAAAGCGGAGACGATCCGGTGTAACCAGAGAGCCCTTCTGCTCTACATGGCTGCCCAGCACCGTCTTCAGCGCCTTCTGCAGCAGATGGGTCGCGCTATGGTTCTTGCAGGTGTCTGCGTGCTTCTTCGCTGCCACCTCCAGGGTTACCTTATCGGATACCTTGAACATACCCTTGGTCACACGTCCCACATGGCCAATCTTGCCGCCGCGGAGCTTGATGGTATCCTGTACCTCGAACTCGCCGTTCCCGGAACGGATCACGCCGGTATCACCCTGCTGACCGCCCATGGTAGCGTAGAACGGGGTCTCCTTTACGAAAATGGTTCCGCTCTGGCCGTCGGTCAGCGCCTCGGTCAGCTCGCTGTCGGTGGTCAGTACGGTAATCTCGGACTCTGCGGTCAGGCTGTCATAGCCTACAAAGGCAGAAGTCACCTTCGGATCGATCTGATCGTACACGGTAGCGTCTGCGCCCATGTAGTTGGTCACTGCGCGGGCCTCTCTTGCCTTGACACGCTGCTCCTCCATGGCTGCCTGGAAGCCCTTCTCGTCTACGGAAAGTCCCTTTTCCTCCAGGATCTCCTTGGTCAGGTCTACCGGGAAGCCATAGGTATCATACAGCTTGAAGGTATTCTCACCGGAAAGCACCTTCTCGCCCTTTGCTTCCATCTCTGCTTCCATCTCTGCCAGAATGCTTAAGCCCTGGTCGATGGTCTTATTGAATTTCTCTTCCTCCTGGTCGAGAACCTTGAAGATAAACTCTCTCTTCTCGTCCAGCTCCGGATAGCCGTCCTTGGAGCCCTCGATGACGGTCTCGCTAAGCTTGGCCAGGAACTTACCCTCGATGCCAAGGAGACGTCCGTGACGCGCTGCCCGGCGGATCAGACGGCGCAGTACATAGCCACGGCCCTCATTGGTGGGCATGATGCCGTCGGAAATCATGAAGGTGGCGGAACGGATATGGTCGGTAATCAGACGGATCGATACGTCCTTCTGTTCGTCCTTCTTGTATTCGGTGTGAGCCAGCTCGCAAACCTTGTCCCGGAGCGCTCTTACGGTGTCCACGTCAAAGATGGAATCCACGTCCTGCACCACGCTTGCCAGACGCTCCAGACCCATACCGGTATCAATGTTCTTCTGCTTCAGCTCGGTATAGTTGTTGTGGCCGTCGTTGTCAAACTGGGTAAATACGTTGTTCCAGATCTCCATGTAGCGGTCGCAGTCGCAGCCTACGGTACAGCCCGGCTTGCCGCAGCCATACTTCTCGCCTCTGTCATAATATACTTCGGAACAGGGACCGCAGGGGCCTGCGCCGTGCTCCCAGAAGTTATCCTCCTTGCCGAAGCGGAAGATCCGCTCTGCCGGAATCCCGATTTCCTTATTCCAGATGTTGAACGCCTCGTCGTCCTCCAGGTAAACGGACGGATACAGACGATCCTTGTCCAGTCCCACCACCTCGGTCAGGAACTCCCAGGTCCAGTGAATCGCTTCGTCCTTGAAGTAATCGCCGAAGGAGAAGTTGCCCAGCATCTCAAAGAAGGTGCCGTGACGGGCGGTCTTTCCTACATTTTCAATATCGCCTGTACGGATACATTTCTGACAGGTGGTCACTCTGCGGCGGGGCGGAATCTCCGCGCCGGTGAAATATGGCTTCAGCGGAGCCATACCAGAGTTAATCAGCAGAAGACTGTTATCGTTATGAGGTACAAGAGAAAAGCTCTTCATTGCCAGATGTCCCTTGCTCTCAAAAAATTCCAAGAACATTCTTCGAAGTTCATTTACGCCATACTGTTTCATTTGTTCCCTCCTAAGCCCATATCTCGTTACACAGGCTCTCTCTATTCTAAAATCTTTTTTATTATAAATTCTGGAATAGGGTTTGTCAATTACCACTGCTTCATTTCCCGAATCAGCTCTGCCTCATAATCCCCCAGAACCTCCTCCTGGCGGCCGCCGTGGTAGAGGTTGGTCTCTGCGCCGCGCTCTCTGTTTTCCTCAAACTCCCAAATGTGATAGGGAACGCCGCGGTAGGAGAAGTCAATGCTGCCAAGCCCGTCCTCCTCCGTATATTCATATTCCCAGCCCTTTTCCTCCAGAAAGGCGCGGACGCGGGAAAGATACTGTCTTTCTTCCATATTAATCAGCCTTTACCTTGTGGTATGCCTTCTTGCCCTTGCGAAGCACCAGCGCTCCGTCGGCGTCCATATCATTGGTGGTAAATTTCTGGTACACATCTGTTACCTTTACATCATTGACCGTCACGCCGCCCTGCTGTACCAGACGTCTCGCCTCGGAACGGGTGGGAGCCAGCTTTGTCTCCACCAGAAGAGTCAGGATATCCTTGCCCTCGTCCAGGTCGGCCTTCGCATAGGTTGTGGTGGGCATATCGTCGGTCTTGCCGCCGTTGGCGAACAGGGCTCTTGCAGCCTCCTGCGCCTTCTTAGCTTCTTCCTCGCCGTGTACAATCTTAGTGATCTCGTATGCCAGAACCTCTTTTGCGTGATTGATTTCCGCGCCCTCCAGAGTTCCCAGGCGACGAACCTCGTCCATGGGCAGGAAGGTCAGAAGTCCCAGACACTCCTCTACCTTCACATCTTCGATGTTTCTCCAGTACTGGTAAAACTCGTAGGGAGAGGTTTTCTCCGGATCAAGCCACACGGCGCCCTTCATGGTCTTGCCCATCTTGATGCCCTCGCTGGTGGTCAGAAGCTTGAAGGTCAGACCGTATGCCGGCTTATTCTCTTTTCTGCGGATCAGCTCTACGCCGCCGATGATATTGGACCACTGGTCATTGCCGCCCAGCTCCATCTGGCAGCCGTACATCTGGTTCAGCTTCAGGAAATCGTAGGACTGCATGATCATGTAGTTAAACTCAAAGAAGGTCAGTCCCTTTTCCATTCTCTGCTTGTAGCACTCCGCGTTCAGCATCCGGTTTACAGAGAAATGAGCTCCTACCTCGCGCAGGAAATCCACATAATTCAGATCCAGCAGCCAGTCCGCGTTATTGGCCAGAATCGCGTTGTCGTTGTCAAAGTTGATGAAACGGGACAGCTGATTCTTGAAACATTCTGCATTGTGCTGGATGGTTTCCTTTGTCATAATCTTACGCATATCGGACTTACCGGAGGGGTCTCCCACCATGGTAGTTCCGCCGCCTAAAAGGGCGATGGGACGATGTCCTGCCCGCTGCATATGCATCATAGCCATGATGGTCAGGAAATGTCCTGCGGTCAGGCTGTCTGCAGTGGCGTCAAAGCCGATGTAAAAGGTTACTTTTTCCTTGCCGAGGAGCTCTCTTACCTCCTCCGGATGGGTACACTGCTCGATGAAGCCGCGCTCCATGAGTACGTCATAAATGTTTTCTGCCATTGTTCTCTTCCTCCTAATCTTAAAGTTACTCCACTGTGCAGGCCCTGGCTTTTTTCAAAGCCAGGGCTCACGGGCTTCGCCCTATGTTCGAGTCTCCATCCACATTTCCCATGCAAGCATGAAAAATGTTCCTGTAGACTCAAACGCACAGCTCATTGCTTACGTGCAAAAGAAACCCCCGTCCCGTAAAAGGACGAGGGCTACGCTCGTGTTACCACCTTTTTTCATAAACAGCTCGCGCTGCTTACCTCTTCAAGTGCCAGCTATCGACACTCTAGCACGCTAACGGGTGCGGGATTCCGTCACAGCCTACTTCCTGCCCCGGAAAACTGCTTCCGGAAATGGGTTCGGTGCGAAGCTCGGGGATGTATTCAAAATCAGGAGATACGCGCGCCTCTCATCGCCCGGCTGCTTTCTGTCCGCTCCCTCCGACTTCTACTTGTTCCCGTCAAAGCCTTTTGGTTTATGTGTAAATCTGCGTTTATTATAGGCAGGGGAAACTGGTTTTGTCAAGCCCTTTTTCCGCTTTTTATCCAGCCCGGCAGATAATAGATCTGCCGTTTTCCCGTGGCCGTATTTGTGGTAATCTGCGCCTCGATGCCAAAGTACTCCCGGATATTTTCTTTTGTGAGCACCTCTTCCGGCGTACCGTAATCCACAATCTTCCCCTGATACATGAAAATAATCCGATCGCAGTACAGGGCCGCCAGATTCAGGTCATGAATGGACGAAAATACCGTCACGTCCTGCCCCTTTAAAATATCCATAATCTGATACTGATAGCTCACATCCAGATGGTTCGTGGGCTCATCCAGCACAATAAAGGCACTCTCCTGCATCAGCACCCGGGCCAGCAGCACACGCTGCTTCTCGCCGCCGGAGAGGCTTAAGTAGGAGCGGTGCTCGTAGCCGGACAGTCCCACTTCCTTCAGGCATTTTTCACAGAGCTTCTTGTCCTCCGCCGAATCCCCCTGCAGGAATTTTTTCTTGGCGTACCGGCCGAACATGACCATATCCCGCACCTCAAAATCAAACTCCACATGATTTTCCTGGGCCATGACTGCCATTTCCCCGGCCATTTTTTTGAAGGAAAAATCCAGCACATCCTTTTCATTCAGAAAAACGGTACCCCGGCCCGGCTTGTAGGTCCGGTAGATATTTTTGAGAAGCGTAGATTTGCCGCAGCCATTTGGACCAACCAGGCCCACAAACTCGCCATCCTGCACTTCCAGGCAGATTTGTTCCAGAATGCTTTTTCCGTCTATCTGATAATCCAGATTTTTTACCTGTAAACTCATACTCTGCCTCCTCTACTTTTTTCCCATATTGCCCCGACGAATCAGATACAGGAAGAAGGGCGCGCCGAAAAAGGCCGCCACCACGCCGATGGGCAATTCAGACGGAGCAATGATGGTGCGTGAAATCAGATCGGTAAGCATTGTAAAAAGACCGCCTCCCAGAATTGCCATGGGGATCAGCCGTCTGTGTCCGGATCCCACAAAGCTTCGCATAATATGGGGTACAACCAGTCCCACAAAGCCGATCACGCCGCTGACCGATACCACAACGCCAGTCAGAATCGTGGAAGCCGCGATGATAACCAACTTCATTTTCCGCGTATCCACGCCCAGCGTCTCCGCCACATCGTCGCCCAGAAGCAATACGTCCAGCTCCTTCGCGAACAGGAAAATGACCACGATTACCACAACGCCAACCACCACCACATATCTCAGCTTGCTCCAGGTCGCTCCGCTTAAAGATCCTACCATCCAATAGAGCGCCATCTTCGTCTTATCCGATCCCGTATTGATTCCGTATACCATCAGATTGGTAAAGGCTGAGAACAGGGCCGAAGTCGCGATACCCGCCAGCACCAGCTGCGTCGAGGTAATCCGGCCATGTATGGAGGCGATACTTAAAGACAGACAAATGGAGACAGCCGCTCCCATGGTAGCGCCAAAGATAACGGAATACCCGCCCATGAAGCTGAACCAGCCAAGCAAGATGGCACAGACTGCTCCGGCGGAAGCGCCGGAAGAGATGCCAAGTACATAGGGATCCGCCAGGGGATTTTTCGTCAGCGCCTGCATCAGGACGCCGCACAGCGCCAGTCCCGCGCCTACGATAAAGGCCATCAGCACGCGGGGAAACCGGATATTCCAGATGATATTTTCCGTCTTGCCCTCCCAGGCAATTCGAAAGATATCCTTCCCAAAGATTTTATTTACCAGAATTTTTCCAATATCGCCTGCTGAGACGTTCACTGCGCCGATGGTTACCGATATGGTCAATACCGTGGCAATCAGCAGCAATACCAGCAGCAGCGTCACAAGGAAGCGGCCTTTGCCCGATTTTACTGTTCCTTTCATAGATTCCTCCTTCGAGAACACAAATAGAATGAGCAAGAAAAACGGGGAGCTTTCACTCCCCTGTCTTTCCCCCTGTTAGAATTTGTCCGGATACAGCTGCTCTGCAATGGTCTTCACTGCATTGGCGCTTCCTGCGCTTCCCTGCATATCGCTGCAGCATACGGAGTAAATTCTGCCTTCCTTTACGGCGCGCAGATCCTTGGTGAATTCATTGGTCTCCAGGAACTCCCGCTTCTCAGCCACATCGTCTCCGGTATACTCCAGAATCAGAATCACGTCCGGATCACGCTCTACTACTTCCTCCCAGGAGGGCTTTGCCCAGCCTGCTTCGATATCATCGAAGATGGAGATACCGCCGGCCTTCTTGATGATGTCGCCCGGCATACCCTGGCAAGCGGTAAACGGTACATCCTCTCCGGAATCGTAAGCAAATACTTTTACCGGATTCTCATAAGCCTCGTCGCCCAGAGCATCCTGTACCTCCTGAAGAGTATCTTTCATAGCCTGTACCTTCTCGGCTGCCAGTTCCTGCACCTTGAAGATATTTCCCAGAGTTTCATAATCCTTATAGAGATCCTCGAAGGTTGCACTGTCTGTGCATACATACGGGAAGTACATCGTGATACCGTTTTCCTCGCAGAAATCCTTGTTGAAGTTTTTATCTGAGAATGTGGAATCCCATCCCATCAGAAAATCACAGCCGGTTGCCAGCAATTCTTCTTTGGACAGGTTGGTCAGGCCCTCGCCCGGATTCATCAGCTGAGGAACCTCATCCCGGGCCGGATAATCGGAAGCTGTGCTCCAGCAGAAGCCCTTGGTATAACCTACCATCTGGTCCTGCAGTCCCAGATCAAAGAAAAAGTCTGCCATCTGGTCGCCGGAAGCTACCACAGCGGAGGGCATTTTGGTGATGGTGTACTCTACGTTCTCGCCCAGTCCGGAACGCTCCAGGTTCAGGGTAATGCTGACCGGCTCATAATCGCTGTCTGCATCGACCGTCTCATCAGCTGCGTCGGTACTTTCTGCATCCTCTTTAGTCTCCTCCGCAGTGGTGGTTGTGGTATCCGCAGTCTTGGAACCACAGCCTGCCAGCATACCAGCCACAAGGCAGGTACTTAACAATACGCTTACTACTCTCTTCTTCATGTTCTTTCTCCTCTGTTGTATAAAATGATTCGTCCATAAAAAAAGCACCACCCAATCACTTTTGATCAGATGATGCACCCGTATTCGGCATCCAGACGCACTGCGCCCTTTATCTTTCGCAAATGTCATGGACCGTGACAGCAAAAGCAGAATAAGCAGGTCTTCTGACTTACGCTGGCCTTTTTTGTCTTCCTTCTTCCCGTCCCGTACCGTTTCCTGTACCTTACGGACAGTGAAGGAAAACGGCCCTGAAACTTCGCGCTTACAGCGGCGGCACCGCACAGGATTTACACCTGTTTTCCTTTTCACCGGCCCAACATTTCTGTTAGCCGACACTCACTCCGTTAGGTATATTACATATTTTCCGTTTTCTTGTCAAGCATCAAATATTGTTAATCCATGCCAGTTTCTTCCATTTCTCCACAGTACGATAAAACAAAAAGCTCCTGGATAACCAGAAGCTTTTCAGCAGTCGATAGGGGAATCGAACCCCTGTTTTCGCCGTGAGAGGGCGACGTCTTAACCGCTTGACCAATCGACCATTTTCTTATTCTTTTGCGCCGCTCGCTTGCGACTTGTTTAGTATATAATAAGACAAGGGGAAATGCAAGTGTTTTTTCCAAAAAAATTAAATTCTTTATATTGCGTATATTTTTTATATTTTTCTGATAATTCATTCACTTCTAACATACCAAAAAGAACCGCTCTTTTCCTGACTGTCAGAGCTTTCACTTTTCCTTATCCAAAGCCCTGTCAGCATGTTCTCTTCTACTCTGGTACCCTCCCCCCTTCATCTATCGCTATCCCGCCAAAGCACAGCCCCTGCAGCCTGTCATAAAAGCCAGCCCGTTCGCCGCTGTTCATCAGCCCCATCTGATTGGCCGTGCTGACGCATGGAATCACCCGGACATCCACGCCGCTGTCGGTCAGAGTCAGCTCCGCCATCATGGTCTCGTAAGCCCGGTTCGCAAAAATGAAATTACCCAGGCTGTAGAATATGGGCTTTCCATGATAATACTCGATGCCCTGCAGCACATGGGGATGGGCGCCGATGACCGCGTCGGCTCCGGCGTCAATGTACTGGCGGGCCAGGGTTTTCTGATAATCCTCCGGCTCTGTGTTGCGCTCAACGCCCCAATGGACATAGACTACCACATAATCGCAGGTCTCCTTCGCAGCCTGAATCTCCTCCAGAAGCTTCGTCGGATCGTAGGTGGTAAAGAGACCGGAATTGCTCCGAGACGCAGTCCAGGAATGATCCGGAATCACCCGGGTGGCCCCGAGAAAGCCGATGGTCCACCCTCCTGCCTCGATGGTTTTCAGGGAGCTGGCCTCCTCCAGGTTCAGTCCGGCCCCCACATGGAGAATCCCTGCGCCATCCAATGCAGACAAAGTCTCCCTAAGCGGTTCTCTTCCAAAATCCAACATATGATTATTAGCCAGAGTCACGATGTCCGCGCCCAGCTCCGGCAGTACCGATACGTATTTCGGATCCACCCGGAAGGTATATTCCTTATCTTCCACAGCCTCGCCTGTGGTGCCGAAGGGGAATTCCTGGTTCAGCATGAAAATGTCCGCGCCGCGGGTCACATCCAATAATTCCGGGGCAGCTGCGGCAGAAATGCCGTTCCGGTCGTATTTTTCCTGTAAGATATCCGTCAGGAACAGATCGCCTGCAAACAAAAGAGTAACATCCTCCTTCGGCTCCTGCGCATCCGGCTTCGCTGATTCTGTTTCCGAATCAATGGAAGTATCCGGCACATCGCTCTCCGGTGTATTTTCTCCCACGCCGTTATCCTGCACCTTCGGCTGCACCACCGTGACCGTCGGCACCTCCACCGACAGCTTCCCTTCGTTCTCCCCATCCGTATTTTCCGGGGAATCCTGCCCGGCCTCAGCCACGGCTTCCGCGCTTTTTCCAGGCAAAGGAAAGCCTTCCGCCGCCCATAGCGCTCCGCCTACCAGAAGCGCCATAAGAACCGCCAGAATGCTGACTGCGATGCATTTTACCATTTCCCTGAAAAAGCCTGTCATCCGTCCTGTCCCTTCGCCTTTTGTTAGTTCTTATTGTACCCGTTCCCAAAGAAAAAGGCAACAGCCCTCCGGGAGGAAGGGCCGCTGCCAATTCTTAAGATTTTATGATCTCTTATTTCATTTCTTTTTATCCAGCGGAGTACTGTATCCAATATAGTGATTCTGATACAGAATCTGGAAAAACCTTGTAAGACGCGGAAGAAGCGGTTCCGCCTTTTCCCCATAGCGTTCTTTTACCAGAAAGCTGATATCATAGATGGTCCGCTGTCCATCCATCTGCTGCCATACAAAGCTGCCGTACTCGTCCAGGCTGATATAGCTTACTTTGGGCCGCTTGAAAAGCTTCTGTGCCAGCCGGTTATAGAAGCCCTTATTCTGTACTTCTATCTCCACCTGCTTCTTTTCATTCAGCTTCCAGTTGTAGCCCGGCGCGCAGACCGGCACATAATCCAGATAATTTTTCTTTTTCTTCATTTATTTCTTCTTTCTACCAATGGTAACCTTGAACAGGGTCGCAGTCAGCAGCGCAAAGAATACCAGACCGCCAATGTTGCTGTTGATCGGAGTACCGGATACAATGGTACCCAGGAACTCACCCAGGGAGCCGTCTGCCATCGGAATGATAGCAAAAACTGCCAGCAGAATACCAATCAGACCCTCGCCTGCGATCAGACCGGAGCAGTACAGCACGCCGTTGTCGATCATGTCCTTCTTTGCCTTCTCGTCCATGTTCTTACGCTTCTCAAGGAAGAGACGAACCAGACCACCGATCATCATCGGGGTGCTCAGGTGAATCGGCAGATACAGACCTACCGCGAAGGGAAGTACCGGAATGCCAAGAACCTCAACCACGATACCGATGAACGCACCTGCGAATACCAGATTCCAGGGCAGGTTGCCGCCCATAACGCCTTCAACGATCATCTTCATCAGAGTTGCCTGCGGAGCCGGAAGCTCTGTGGAACCGTAGCCCCATGCCGCGTTCAGCAGGTACAGAATACCGCCGATGGCAATGGCAGACGCGATAACACCAATCAGCTCACCAATCTGCTGACGCCAGGGTGTCGCTCCTACGATGTATCCGGTCTTCAGGTCCTGAGAAGTATCGCCTGCAATCGCTGCTGTGATACAGATTACGGAGCCAATCGCAATGGCTGCTGTCATACCAGCCTGTCCAACCTGGCCGATAGCCTTCAGAATCATAGCTGTTATAAGCAGGGTAGCAATGGTCATACCAGATACCGGGTTGTTGCTGCTTCCGATCAGACCTACCATACGGGAGGATACGGTTGCAAAGAAGAAACCGAAGATGACGATCAGGAACGCGCTGAACAGATTTACCGGTACAATCGGTACCAGCCAGATAATCAGGGCAAGCGCTACGATACCGATAACGATGAACTTCATGGAAAGGTCCTTATCGGTACGCAGGTCGCTGCCGGTATTGCCCTTGCCATAGCCCTTCATAGCGTCGCGGAAAGTGCGAACGATCAGCGGCAGGGACTTGATCAGGCTGATCACACCGCCTGCTGCTACGGCACCTGCGCCGATATACTTGATATAGTTGCTCCAGATAGCAAAGGAACCGCCCGCTGCGTACAGCTCAGCAACGCTTACCTCTGCCGGGAACAGGGTTACATTCTGACCGAACAGAACGATCAGCGGCATCAGTACGAACCAGCCCAGTACACCACCTGCGAACAGGTAGGAGGAAATCTTGGTGCCGCAGATATAACCTACGCCAAGCAGCGCCGGAAGTACATCGATACCGAAACCGGATCCTTTATAAGCCGGAATCTCATAATGAACCTCGCTGGGGAACAGCTTCAGTCCATCTGCTACAAATTTGTACAGAGCCGCGAGACCCAGACCCTTAAATACGATACCGGCCTTGTCTCCGCCTTCCTCGCCTGCCAGAAGAACCTCGGCGCAGGCCTGTCCTTCCGGATACGGCAGTGTACCGTGCTCCTGCACGATCAGGGCCTTACGCAGCGGAACCATGAACAGTACGCCCAGGCAGCCGCCAATCGCAGCGATAATCGCGATCTCAGGCAGAGACGGCGCGCTGGTCCCCCACTCGCTGGCCCACAGGAACAGGGCCGGCATGGTGAAGATAGCGCCTGCCGCTACAGACTCACCGGCAGAACCGATGGTCTGTACCATATTGTTTTCAAGAACAGAATCCTTCTTCAGGATGACACGGATGACACCCATGGAAATAACCGCTGCCGGGATAGATGCGGAAACAGTCATACCAACTCGAAGTCCCAGGTATGCGTTTGCGCCGCCGAACAGAACAGCCAGCAGAACACCGAGGATGACCGAGGTCGCCGTAAACTCCGGAAGAGACTTCTCAGCCGGAATATAAGGCTTAAACTTGTTATCACTCATAATTACTCTCCTTTTCTTCTCTTTCCGGCCTGTATCTCCCGCCAGTACCGGAAAGGCAGTGATTTTGCTATTTTAGCACATCAGAGCAGAGTTCCGCAATCCTTTCTTTACATTTTCTTAAGATTTCCACCTTTTCCAGTAAGAAATTACCCTTATTTTTCTCAATTTCTCCACAAAATCTATTTTCTGTCCGACACATCAGTTTTAAACGCGCCACATCTTTCCAGACAGAATTTTTAAATATTTTTCATTTTCTTTTTGCGGCACTCCCAGAATTTGCATGGCTTCTTCCGCAGGTATCCCTAAATTCTTCATCGCATTTCGAATGCTCTGTAAAATTGCTTCCTGTCTGCCTCTCTTTAATCCTCTTTCTTCAATTCCGTCACTAAAATTACACATGTCCATTACCTCCTCTTTTAATTCTTCTGTCATTGGTATTCCATACTCTTGTTCCAGTATCTTCTGTTTTTCCTTTACATTCATTTTCCCAAAGAATAATACATCCAATAACCGCAGCAGTTTCTTTCCTAATTCACTTTGTTCTGCTAAAACTTTATCTTCCGGTTCTCCAAGACAAATGGTAATCGCCGTCAGCAGATTATAATTCTTTTCTTTTTCTTGAACATCCCCCACTTCACATTTTTCTGTGATTTCGTATCGGTTTATCGTATTCTGGCGATATTTCGGCGGATTCATGCAAATCCAGATACTGTATACATGTTTAATGTTTCCGTAATTCGAATGTATAAATTCTGTTCCATATTGAGCGGAAATTAAACGACATCCATAATAAATCTCTCTTTTTAAAAGTGGATATTTCAAATTCATTTTATTCTGCCCTTCTAAATCAATGATAATTCCGATCGCTCCCTCCGTCTCTGGCAACAACGCATCACATTTCACATCGTAAGTTACTTTTCCTTCGTAAAGTGTATTATCTTCAACTCCTGCCTTAACTATTTCATTGGGATGCACTGGTACTTTCCCCATCTGAGCCTGTCCACAGATATACCTTTCTGCGATTTCTCTGGTACCTAATTCCCTGTATTCTGGAATACAGCACTTCAAAATCCATGCCAGAATCTCTGCTTCTGAAAGTAATAATTTACAGGTTGTATCATACTGTGCTTTGATGTCTGCTTTCCGAACCACTTCCGCCACATAAGTTTCCATCTCTTCCGCAATTAGGAAATTTTGTATTTCAAACATAACTTTCCTATAATTATAAGCCTGCTCGATCTCCACTTTCTTCTCCCTGCGCAAAAAAATCCCGCATATTATAGTTTTGATTACAACAATAAAAGCGCATTCGCTCCGCTTTTTCATCTTTGGATACTTTGGCTTCGATCTGAAGCCTGTAGATTTTATCTTTTGTAGAAATCGGCCTGTCGAAATACAGCCGATTTGGTAAATAATTGCTGTTGTCTGTATTTTAACAGACTCTGGGATTTCTGTCAATCTGCAGAACCCGAAACTATTTTCATTTTTTACATAGAAAGAGCCGTCCACGATATACATGGGCGGCTCCTCACTGTATAATTTCTAAATATTTTTGTTATGCCTGCTTCTTTCTGCGGCTATAGACTGCACAGCCGGTAAGGCCTGCTGCTGCGAGAAGGAGCAGTGCCAGAGGCGCCGTAAAGTCGGTGCTGTCGCCGGTTTTGGGACTGGTCAGGGCGGCTGCCTTTGTGCCGTCTGCTACGATGGCTACCGGTGACAGGGAATTCAGGGTGAAGGTTACCTGATCGCCCTTGACAGTCGGGGTAATGTACTCCGGGGTCTCGTCGTCCAGGAAGTGTACCACAGTGTCTTTTCTGCCGTTCAGTCCTTTCACATTGACAGTGAAGGTCAGCGGGAATGTAACTTCATCCACGGTGATATCGTAGAACCACAGAACCTCTCCCGGCGCTTTGGCTTTGTCAATCTGTTTTACCAGAAGATCTCTGTAATAATCAGACAATGCCCAGTAGGTGGTATGGGACAGTACTTCTGTTCCGGTCACTTCTTTTACGGAGTTCACGGCCGGACTGTTATCATCTACTCTTGTGATTTTGCTGTTTCCATGGGAACCGGAGCTGCTGCCGGAGGATGTATTTCCGGTGTCGTTACTGCTGTCCGTGCTTCCATTATTGGTATTGCCGTTATTGGTGTTACCGCTATTGGTGTTGCCGCTATTTCCATTATCTGTATTTCCGTTGGTCGTACCGGTCACATCGCCTGCTACCAGCGCATAGGTGGAGCAGTGCTCCAGCGGTACCTCTACGGTCTTATTTTTAACAGTAACCAGTTTGCCCTCGGTCAGCTGGTTCGCGTCATTGACATAGCACCAGGTGTACTGACCGTCTGCAAGGTCTACCGGGATGGTAACTGTGGCCTTGCCGGGGAGCTTACCGCTGTGGGCGAAGTCGATGGCGTAGGCAACGTTATCGCCGACCTTGGCTTTTACCTCACTCGTAGCTTCATCCGCACCGAGCGTAATAGACTCCACCGCACCCGGATTCGTAATATCCGCTGCTGCGAACTTGTAGCTTAAATCACCGTAGGAAAATATCACTGCTGCGTCCGCGGCTTTTTTGTTATTCAGCTGCTCGAAGACTGCTTTTCCGATCTGGGGATTGACTACTTTTCCGGATTCATCGGTACTCTGAGCAATCTCTATCTTTACGTCCGCCTTATCTCCTGCTGTTGCAACAGCGCTGGAAATTACCGTAGCTACTTTGTCTGTATCACCATTCGATTTCAAAACAACATTTGCTTTGGAAGTATCATTTAAAGAAGCTTCCGGCATAACATAGTAAAGACCTGCGTCTTTCACTTCAATAGGTAAATCGACATATTTTCCTTCCACAGAATACCGCATTGTACCGTCCTTGGCGGATGCTATCTGTTTTCCGCTTTCTGCATAAACGAGAATCGGATCTCCTCCCTGCGTATATGGTACATCGTCTATGTTTATCTGATATCCCTTTCCATAGAAATAGATATTTGTATTTTCAAGGCAATCATATACTTCAAACCCCAGCGTTGTCGGTTCTGTTATGTTGCTTGTTGCTGTCCACATATCATCACCATCACTTCTCTTTACGCAAGCCAACAGCTGGAAATCTATATGATAGATATCTCTCAATTCTTTTATTATCTTATAGGATGCGTCTGTAACCGGAATTTTCAATGACGCAATTACATCTTCGCCCTGATTGCATTCCAGACAATAATGTTCAATATTATCTCCTCTTTCAGCTCTCTCTTTTACAAATCCTAAAAATTGCTCCAGAATACTTGCATAATCTTCCGGTGTATTGCAGTTTTTGAATTCACTTTTATACATATAAAGAGTTATCACAGAGCCTTCTGCCCATGTATCACTATTGAGGGTATAATTTTTTCCTCTCACTGTAAATGTTGGATATTCATACTCTTCCTCATTCAGCCCGACATTTTCCACAGGCTTCTGCTCATTCCCGGCTTCACCAACCCCCATTTTGCTCTCCACCGCAGTCGCAGTCGGCTCCTGCGTCTCTTCTGCCAGCGCTGTCAGTGGGCTTGTGGCAAGCAACACGCCCATCAGGACAGCACAGCATTTCATCCATTTGCTTTTCACTTTTCATTCCTCCATTTTACAAATTCGGTTTATCTCTTCCACAAATAACCATCTCCATTATAGGCACACTATGTACTTAATTCAAGTACATGTTTCACTCAATTTAAGATTATTTTTGTATAATAAATAAAACTACTATTAAAGGAGGAGACTCATGGAGAAAAATAAACACATCGGCCTTCGCATCGACGAGGAGACCCACGCCGGTCTGAAGGAGCTGGCGGAATACGAGGGACGTTCTATCAACGGAGAAATTCTTTATCTGATTCGCCAGGCGGTACGTGAGTATCAGGGAAAAATCGGGGGGGGGTACAAACGTTCTGGTTTTTAGTAGTTCTCGCGTAAGCGAGACGCGTTTCACTGCAAAAAGAGGGAACACGCAATCCTGTGAATTGCGTGTTCCCTCTTTTTATCTCATTTACTGTTTTTTCTTCGTATCCTGTTTCTTCTCTGCTTCCTCTGTCGCAGCCTCTTCCTCCGCGTAAGCCTGCGCGCGGTCGTCCAGATCGAGATAAGGCACATGATGGCCCACATACTTGTAAGCCGGACGGATGATCTTGCCTGCGTTCACGATCTCCTCGATACGGTGGGCACTCCAGCCAGAGATACGGGAAATGGCGAAAATCGGAGTGAACAGCTCCTCCGGCAGGCCCAGCATGCTGTATACAAATCCGCTGTAGAAATCCACGTTGGCACAGACAGGCTTTAAGAGTCTGCGGCCGGACATCAGGCACTCGCCCGCGATGCGCTCCACGCGCTCATAGAGGTTGAATTCCTCCTCCAGTCCCTTTTCTTCGGAAAGTTTTCTTGCATATTCCTTCAGGATGACCGCACGGGGATCGGACATCGTATAAACCGCGTGTCCCATTCCGTAAATCAGTCCGGCCCGGTCAAAAGCTTCTTTCCTCAGAATTCTCTGCAGATAAGATTCAATCATGGTCTCATCCCGCCAGTTGGTCACGTGGGCTTTGATATCCTTGAACATCTCCTGTACCTTCAGGTTCGCGCCACCATGCTTCGGACCCTTCAGGGAACCGAGAGACGCCGCTACTGCGGAATAGGTATCCGTACCGGTGGAGGACACAACGTGCGTCGTAAACGTAGAGTTATTACCACCGCCGTGCTCCGCATGCAGCACCAGGGCCACATCCAGTACCTTTGCCTCCAGCTCCGTATACTGACCGTCCTTCCGGAGCAGACGCAGGATATTCTCGGCTGTGGACAACTCCGGCTTCGGATTCCGGATAATCAGGCTCTTATTCAGATGATAATGACGATACGCGTGATACCCATATACGGAATACAGCGGAAACTGGGCAATCAGCTGCAGGGACTGCTTCAGGATATTATGAATGGAGATATCCTCTGGGTTCTGATCATAGGAATACATGGTCAGCACACATTTCTGCAGGGTATTCATCATATTGGAGCTGGGGGCTTTCATGACAACGTCACGGACGAAGGTCTCCGGAAGTTCCCGGTAAATACCAATTAGATCGATAAACTCTCGAAGCTGCTCTCTCGTGGGCAGCTTGCCGAACAGCAGCAGATAGGTCGTCTCCTCAAAAGCGAAACGGCGGTTGGCCTCGCCGCGGATCAGATCCTGGACATTCACGCCCTGGAAATACAGTTCGCCGTCGATGGGTACCCGCTCACCGTCAATATAGCCAAAGGAAACGACGTCGGAAATCTCTGTCAGACCGGTCAGGACGCCCTTACCACCGGAATCACGAAGCCCTCTCTTTACATCATAATCCGCATACAGCCGAATATCGATCTTACCGGAACGGCTGCTGTATTCTACCAGTTTGTTAAACTTCTCGTCTACCAGCACATCGTCTTTCTTCATTCTTTCATATCCTCCTCGTTGTCTGCCTCTCGAAAACGTCTATCCTTAATCAGCGGACATTATATTCAATTATAGCGAAAAAGTATCAGAATGGCAAGCCCATATTTTTCCCGCATTCAAAAATTATAGGGAGACTCACATCATAGGGAGATCCGTAAAAAGGAGCCTGCAGGCTCCAATGCCTTAACTAAATGACATTCGCACCTGCAGTCTCCTCTTTTTTATTGTAAATCTTTTCCTTTTTTGCTTTTGACTTATTTCAGATGATCCACTGCCGCATGTTCGATGGCCAGGCCCTCGGTGTAGCGGGCCAGGAACGCGTCAAAGCCTTTTACATCCTCCGGATCCGGAGCAAGGGTCTCGCCCTTCTCGCCTGCGAATACCCGGTTGTTCAGGTAAGCGCCCAGGCTCTCGCCGTCCTTCTTTTCTCTCATATAAGCTGCCAGCAGCGCGATGCCCCATGCGCCGCCCTCGCCTGCGGTCTCCATAACGGTCACGGGTACGTCCATGGCCGCCGCCATGATGCTCTGGCCTACGCCTTTCGTCTTGAAGAGTCCGCCATGGCCCATGACCTCGTCAGCCTCCACGCCCTCTTCCTTGAACAGGATATCCAGGCCGGTCTTCAATGCGCCCAGGGCGGTGTAGAGATGTACTCTCATAAAGTTCGCCAGGTTAAACTTTGCTTCCGGCGTACGGACAAAGAGCGGTCTTCCCTCTTCGAAGCCGGTCAGATGCTCACCGGAGAAATAGTTATAGGCCAGCAGGCCGCCGCAGTCTTTGTCTGCCTCCAGAGCCTTGCGGTACAGGGTTCCGAAGAGTTCGTTCATATCCACCTTCATGCCGAAGCTCTCGGCAAATTCTTTGAAGAGGCCTACCCAGGCGTTCAGATCGGAAGTGCAGTTGTTGCAGTGTACCATACCCACCAGGCTGCCGTCCGGGGTGGTCACCAGGTCGATCTCCGGGTGTACCTTCTTCAGCTCATGCTCCAGCACGATCATGGCAAAGACAGAGGTTCCCGCGGATACATTTCCGGTTCTCTGGGCTACGCTGTTGGTGGCTACCATACCGGTACCCGCGTCTCCCTCAGGCGGACACATGGGAATGCCGCTTTCCAGTACGCCGGTGGGATCGAGAAGCTTCGCTCCTGCTTCGGTAAGCACGCCTGCGTTCTCGCCTGCGTTCTGTACCTTCGGCAGAATCGCACGGATCTTCCAGCCGTAGCCCTTATCAGCCACCTTTGTCTGGAACTTATCCAGCATCTCTGCATGGAACTGCTTTGTGGCCGTGTCAATGGGGAACATACCGGAGGCCTCGCCAACGCCCAGGGTCTTCTCGCCGGTGAGCTGCCAGTGAATATAACCTGCCAGAGTGGTCATGAAGTCAATCTCCGGCACATGCTCCTCGCCCTTCAGCATGGCCTGATACAGATGGGCAATGCTCCATCTCTGGGGAATGTTGTACTGGAATAATTCGGTAAGCTCTCTGGACGCCTCACCGGTAATGGTATTTCTCCAGGTGCGGAACGGTACCAGCTGCTTGCCATCCTTATCGAATACCAGATAGCCGTGCATCATGGCGCTGATTCCGATAGAGCCTACCTTTGTAAGCTCTACGCCATATTTCGCCTTTACGTCCTCTTTCAGAGATGCATAGCTGCCCTGCAGTCCCTTCCAGACCAGATCCAGCGGATAGGTCCAGATGCCGTCGTGCAGCTGGTTCTCCCAGTCGAAATTGCCCACTGCGATGGCCTTGTAGCTGCCGTCCACCAGCACTGCCTTGATTCGGGTGGAACCCAGCTCAATACCAAGGGATGTTTCCCCATTTAAAATAGCATCTTTTACTGTACTCATTGTCATACCCTCCACATTTATTCGTTTATTTGTTGCTTTCCTTCAGATTTATACTCTATTTATACAACAGATTGCACAATACGTCAATGAGAGAAAAGAAAAAGCAATACAACTTTCTTTAAAAAGTTGTATTGCTTTTTGAGCCTGTCTTTAGAATTGACCGCTTTTTACTGCTTCAGATTTACATCCAGCTGATTGAAGGGAATCTCGATCCCATTTTCATCGAAGGCCAGCTTGATCTTCTCAATCAGATCCCAGCGGGTGCTCCAGTAATCGTCCGGGGTGACCCAGCAACAGATCTTCAGGTTCACGGAGCTGTCAGCCAGGTCGTCTACTACGACCAGGTTGTTCTGATCCTGCAGGACGGCGGGCTGCGCGGTCAGCAGGTTCAGGCAGACTTCTTTGGCCAGCTTCAGATTCGCGGTGTAGCTGACGCCCACAGTAATGTCGATACGGCGCTTGTCCTCGGCGGTCACGTTGATCAGGCTGCTGTTAGACAGGGTGCCGTTGGGGATCACGACCTTTTTATTGTCAACCGTGAACAGGGTCGTGTAGAACATCTCGATCTTGGTCACCTTGCCCTCCAGGTTACCGGAGGTGTAGATGATATAATCGCCCACCTTAAATGGCTTGATAAGCAGAATCAGCACGCCGCCCGCAAAGTTGGACAGACTGCCCTGAAAGGCCAGACCGATGGTCAGACCTGCAGAACCCACCAGAGCCATGACAGAGGTGGTATCCACGCCGATGCCGTCGGCCAGGAACAGGACCAGCAGGAAATACAGGATCAGCTTAATCAGGGAATCCATAAACTGTATCACGCCCACGTCGGCTCCGGTTCGCTCCATGGAACGGCGGACGATTTTGCGGACTACTTTTATGAGCCTGCCGCCCACAATAAACAGGATAATCGTCAGCAGAAGCCGGAGGCCAAAGCTTATGACCACCGGAAGGTACTTATCAATGTACTCCTGGGTCCGGCTGATCTGCTGGGTCACATTTTCTATATTCTCGTTAATCTGAGCCGCCAGCTCCGGAGAGTCGGCAACCGTGGCTAAACACCTCATGCTTTCTCAGTACGTCCCTTTCTTGAAGCAGTTTTTGCAGCCGGTTTTTCAGCCTTCTTCGCTACTACCTTTTTTGCAGCCGGTTTCTTCGCTTCCGGCTTTACAGCCTCTTTTTTGGCGCTGCTTTTTTTCGGCTCTGCCTTTTTGGCCGCCGGCTTCTTCGCAGCCGTCTTTTTCTCCTTCACCGGAAGCTTTTCCTCGGTGCAGGCAAACACCGCCACGCCCATGGGCGGAACCGTGATCTCGATGGAATTCTCAAAGCCGTCGCACTCGGACTTCTTCGACGTCTTCACCCGCTTATTGCGGACGTCGGAGCCGCCGAATTCTTCGCTGTCGCTATTGAAGATCTCCTTATATTTGCCTTCGAAGGGTACGCCGATTTTATGCTTCTCATAGACCAGCGGAGAGAAGTTGCATACCACTAACAGGATCTCTCCTTCAGCCTTCCGCAGGAATACCAGCATATTTTCATTGGCGGAGATATTGTTAATCCACTGGAAGCCCTCAGGTCTGCAATCGTCTGCGTAGAGTGCCGGATGCGCCTTTATCAAGCTGTTCAGAGCCTTCACATAGCCTTGCATATCGCTGTGATCCTGATACTGCAGAAGATCCCAGTCCAGGCTTTCCTTCTCGTTCCATTCATCGAAGGTGGCAAATTCCTGTCCCATGAAAAGGAGCTTCTTGCCCGGGTGCATGGCCATGAAGCCGTAAGCCGCCCGCAGGTTATTAAGCTCGGAATCCCGGTCGCCCGGCATCTTTCCCACCATGGGGGACTTGCCGTGTACCACCTCGTCGTGGGAGAGACTTAAGATAAAGTTCTCACTCCAGGCGTAGATGAAGCTGAAGGTCAGCTCGCCATGGTGGTAACCGCGGAATACCGGGTCATAATGCATATAGCCCAGGAAATCATTCATCCAGCCCATGTTCCATTTGAAATCAAAACCAAGGCCGTCATGCTCCAGCGCTCCGGTCACCTTGGGCCATGCGGTGGATTCCTCAGCAATCAAAAGCGCTCCATCTTTTCGCTTCTTGTAGATGGAATTCAGGTGCTTCAGGAACTCAATAGACTCCAGGTTCTCCTTTCCGCCATACTGATTCGGGATCCATTCGCCCTCATTTTTTCCATAGTCCAGGTACAGCATCGATGCCACCGCGTCCATGCGGATGCCGTCGGCATGGTACTTTTCCGTCCAGAACAGGGCATTGGCAATCAGGAAGTTTTTCACCTCCGGACGTCCATAGTTGTAAAGGAGCGTTCCCCAGTGAGGATGTTCGCCCTGCCGCGGGTCAAAATGCTCATAGAGGCAGGTGCCGTCGAAGCCCGCCAGTCCAAAGGCGTCCTTGGGAAAATGGGCCGGAACCCAGTCCAGAATCACGCCGATACCCTGCTCATGCATATAGTTCATGAAATACATGAAGTCCTCCGGCGTACCATAGCGCGCCGTGGGCGCATAATACCCGGTCACCTGATAACCCCAGGACTCATCCAGTGGATGCTCCATGATCGGCATTATCTCCACATGCGTGTAACCCATCTCTTTCACATAAGAAGCAAGCATCGGGGCCAGTTCCCGGTAGGTATAGAATTCCCGCGCGTCCTCCGCATCCGGATCCGGCTTCCGCCAGCTTCCCAGATGCACCTCATAGATCAGCAGGGGCTCTTTCCTGTAATCTGTCGCTTTCCGCTTCTCCAGCCATTTCTCATCAGTCCAGGCAAAGCCGGTCAGATCGGTAATCACCGAAGCTGTGTTGGGCCGCAGCTCCGCCGCGTTGGCGTAAGGATCGGCCTTCAGCATCGGCAGTCCCTGCTTCGTCTTGATCTCGTATTTATAGCAGGCCCCTGCTTTCAGACCCGGGATAAACAGCTCGTGGATGCCCGCCTCTCTGATCTGAATCATCGGATTGCGGCGGCCGTCCCACATATTAAAGTCGCCCACCACGCTGACACGCTCCGCGTTCGGCGCCCAGACTGCAAAATAAGTGCCCTCCACACCGTCGATGGTCATGGGGTGCGCGCCCATTTTCTCATAGATCGTGTAATGGATGCCTTTTCCAAATGCTTCCAGATCTGCTTTTGTAAATACCTGCGGCGTGAACCGGTAGATATCCTCCAGCTCCTGCACCATATCGTTGTCGTATGTAACCCGGAAATGATAGGACGGAATCTTTCTGCCCGGAACCAGCGCGGCGAAGAAGCCTCCATCGTCTGCCTTTTCCATTTCTACGGCCTTTCCCGTATCCTTCAAAATTACTTCCATCCGGACTGCTGTCGGCAGAAAGGCCTGAATCAGGGTGCCGCCCTTCACCTTATGGGGACCTAAGATCTCCTGAGGCTCGTCCTCCTCCGAATACACCAGGGCCTCGATACGCGGCCAGTTCATCAGTTCGTACAACTTCTTGTCCATAACCTTCTCCTCCTTATGCGATAAAACCTGTAACTGTTCAGTACCTGACCAGTTACAATGCAAAATCCATGAGAATCGGCTTCGCCGATGGGATTTTGCACTCCTGAATCACTTTCTTACGCCCTCAGCAGCAAGTGCTTCGGGCTGTACTGAACTTTTTTTAGATCAGGCCGTATCTTCGCAGTGCATGATAAATACCATCCTCCCACATACCTTCTGTCCGGTAGGGGGCCATTTCCAGTACCTGTTTTTCTGCGTTGCCCATGGCTGTGCCGTACTCCACGTATTCCAGCATCTCCACATCGTTGGGGCCGTCGCCGAAGGCGTAGGTGTTCTTAAGCGGAATCTCCAGCTCCTCCAGAAGAATGCGGATGCCGTCGGCCTTGGAGATGCCCTTCGGCATCATTTCCGTATAGGGCTGCGCTTCATAGCGGGCCAGTTCAAAAGCCCGGGACAGCTCCGGCACCAGCTTTTCAAAAGCCTCCATATCGGATATCCGCACGGTAATCTTACAGGCTCGGTCATTCATCGGATCTATTTCCTTCAGTCGCTCCGGATATTCCTCCTGCAGGCGCTTCACAATCCGGAAAAACTCCCGTCCCTGTGCATCCTCCAGACGGCAGCTTAAGTACTCCGGTCCTTCCAGCACCACCCAGCAACCGTTCTTCTCCAGCCTTGGCACGGTCTGCATCAGAAGTTCATTCGGGAGCAGCTCATTGCGCAGCACCTTGTCGCCAAACTCTACCCGGGTACCCGCGCCGCTGATGATACCGTCGTGGGGCAGGGAAAGCACCTCCGGGAACAGGGACGAGACGGGCCTGCCGGTGCAGATAATGACGATATGGCCATTTTCCCGAAGCTTTTGCATGGCTTCCCGGGTACTCTCCGGCGTCCCTTTCCCGAACTCGTAAATCGTTCCGTCTATGTCAAAAAATACAATCTTTTTCTCACTCATAGCTTCAGAAAATCCTCCTCGGAAATAATCGGGATGCCAAGCTCTTTGGCCTTCTTATTCTTTGACGATGAAGAAGCCGTGTCGTTATTGATCAGATAATCTGTCTTGCCGGTGACACTTCCGGTCACCTTGCCGCCACGCTTCTCGATCTGTTCCTTCAGCTCATTCCGATTGGCGAAATAATTCAGGCTTCCGGTCACCACGAAGACCCTGCCCTTCAGATCCTGGTCACCCGACGTCTCCTCTTTCACAAGGGTCAGCTCGGAAAGCAGGCGGCCGAAGCGCTCCCGTTTCCCGGCATCCTGAAAATACTTCACAAAGTTACCGGCAATGACTGCGCCGATGCCGTCGATGGCCGCCAGGGCTTCCTCGTCGGCTCCCAGCACTTCGTCCACCTCATCCCCAAACCTGCGGCAGATCAGCTTCGCGCCGGATAAGCCCACATTCGGGATTCCCAGGCTGTAAATGACCTTCGCAAGGGTGGTTGTTCTGGCCCGCTCGATGCTGGCGATCAGATTCTCATAAGACTTCTCCCCGAAGCCCTCCATTTCCACAATCTCCGCCTTGTGGGCGCTCAACTTAAAGATGTCCGCGAATTCGTGAATGAAGCCTCGGCCGATGAATTTTTCCAGGCTGGCCTCGGACAGTCCCTCGATATTCAGGGCGTCCCGGCTCACAAACAGGGTGAAGGACTTTATCTTCTTAGCCTGGCACTCCGGGTTCGTGCAGTAAAGGGATTCCACGTCGCCAACCTTCCGGATCTCCGTGGCTCCACCACAGACCGGACAGACCGCAGGGATATCCCGGACGCCGCTCCTTGTCTTATTTTCCGCGATCTGCGGAATGATCATATTCGCTTTGTATACTTCAATGATATCGCCCACGCCCAGCTCCAGGCCCCGCATGATGCTGATGTTGTGGACGCTGGCGCGGCTCACGGTGGTTCCCTCCAGCTCCACCGGATCGAAGATGGCCACCGGGTTGATAAGTCCTGTTCTGGACGGGCTCCACTCGATTTCCTTTAATGTGGTCTCCCGGATTTCATCCGCCCATTTAAAAGCCATAGAATTGCGGGGAAACTTGGCGGTTCTGCCCAGAGACTCGCCATAGGCAATGTCGTCGTACAGGGCCACCAGACCGTCGGAAGGATATTCACTGGTCTCGATGTGCTCCGCAAACCAATCCATGTTCTCCGGCAGGGTAACGCCGGTGACCACCTTATATTCCACCACATCGAAGCCCTGATCACGAAGCCACAGGAACTGCTTCTCCCGGGAATTCTCAAAGTCCACACCCTCGGCCCGCACCAGCGCAAAGGCAAAGAAATGGACGTTCCGTTTTGCCGTAATTTCATTATTTAGCTGCCGTACCGAACCGCTGCACAGGTTTCGGGGGTTCTTATACTTGGCGTCCGCCTCAGGGATCTCTTCGTTGATCCGCTCAAACTCTTTATAGCCGATGACCGCCTCGCCGCGAAGCACCAGTTCTCCCTGGAACGGAATTCGAAGGGGCACATTTTTGAAGACCTTCGCGTTGTTGGTGATGACCTCGCCCACTTCGCCGTTACCTCGGGTAACTGCTTTGAAGAGCCCGCCGTTCCGGTAGGTCAACACGATGGTCAGCCCGTCCAGCTTCCAGGAAAGCAGCGTGCGGTGTTCGCCAATCCAGGCCGCCAGAACATCCCGATCCTTGGTCTTGTCCAGGGACAACATGGGGCTCTCGTGGCGCTCCTTGGGAAGCTCGCTTAAGACCTCGTAGCCCACATGGGCGGTGGGGCTTCCGGCCATGGTGGTGCCGGTCTCCTGTTCCAGGGCCGCCAACTCGTCATACAACGCGTCGTACTCATAGTTACTCATGATTTCCCGGGCTTCCTGATAATAAGCACGGCTGGCTGCGTTTAACTTTTCCGTCAGCTCTTTCTGACGCTTCTTTTTTTCTTCTATCTTATTCATGCTCTGTCTTCCTAATTTTTAGAGTCCTTCAGAAGTTCCTGAAGCTCCGCCATCTCCCGGTCGTTGATTTTCCGCCAGGTGCCGGGCTTCATGCCCTTCAGCTCGATGTTCAGGACGCGGATGCGTTTCAGATGCTCCACATGGTAGCCGAGGGTCTCGCACATACGGCGGATCTGCCGGTTCAACCCCTGCGTCAGCACGATGCGGAAGCTGCATTTTCCAAGTTTTTCCACTTCGCAAGGGCGGGTCACAGCGTCCAGCAGGACCTCTCCCTTTTCCACCTTCCGAATCCGTACACCGGAGGCCATCTTCTGCAAAAAGGCGTCGGTCACGAGCTTATTGACCCGCACCAGGTATTCCTTCTCATGATGGTTCGTGGAGCGCATCATCCGGTTCACCAGGCTGCCGTCGTTGGTCATGAGGATCAGCCCTTCCGAATCCTTGTCCAGTCTTCCGATGGGATAAATACGGCTGGGATAGCCCACATAATCCACGATGTTGCTCTTCTCCCGCCGGTCAGTGGTGCAGATGACGCCAGGCGGCTTGTAGACTGCCAACAGAATCTGCTCCTCTTTCTCTCCGCCGAGAATCGTATCGCCCACCTGGACTTTCTGTCCGGGCTGCACGCGCTGTCCCATCCGGGCTGGTTCGCCGTCTATCAGCACTTTGCCTGCCTCTATGAGTCTGTCCGCTTCGCGCCTCGAGCATACGCCGGCTTCGCTCAGATATTTATTCAAACGAATTTCTTCCATAATCTCCTCCCGCCTGCCTCATTTTACAGGCAAATAAACTAGGAGAAATGTGCTCTTCACATTTCCCAAGTTTTCGCAGCAGTCACCAAGGTCCCGTGCAAGCACGGACTTTTGCTCGTTGCCCGCGAAAAAATAGCAGCGGCAAATGGATTTTTAAAATCCATTCACCACTGCCTATTATACTGGATATTTCCGTCAGAAGCAAGGAAGAATCAAGCCAGGTCTTACGGGATTAGCAAATGTTACTGTTCACTGCGTTCCAGTAACACGCTTCGCGATGCACAGAATTTACGCATTCTGCGTAAATTCGCGCTTACACAACTCGGGACTTTGGCATATCCATGCCAAAACACCTCGCGGGACAGTGCCTGTGAGCAGTAACTAGCAAACTCCCTGTGCCAGCATAGCATTTACAACCTTCTCGAAGCCTGCGATGTTCGCGCCTACCACATAGTTCTTTGCGTAGCCGTAACGCTCTGCAGCGTCGGATGCGTTGTGGAAGATATTTACCATGATGTTCTGAAGCTTTGCGTCTACCTCTTCGAAGGTCCAGCTCAGACGCTCGCTGTTCTGGGACATCTCCAGTGCGGATGTAGCTACGCCGCCTGCGTTGGACGCCTTACCCGGTGCAAACAGAATACCGTGCTCCTGAATGTACTGTGTAGCCTCCAGAGTAGTCGGCATATTTGCGCCCTCTGCCACTGCGATGCAGCCATTTTCTGCCAGTGCCTTTGCGTCATCCAGCAGAAGCTCGTTCTGGGTCGCGCACGGAAGTGCCAGGTCTACCTTTACGCTCCATACGCCGCGTCCTTCATGGTACTCGGAGTTCGGACGATACTTCTTATACTCAGTCAGGCGGGCACGGTTTACCTCTTTGATCTCCTTCAAGGCTGCCACGTCAATGCCTTCCGGATCGTATACCCAGCCGTTGGAGTCGCTGCAGGTCAAAACCTTGACGCCCAGCTGAGTCGCCTTTTCGATGGCGTAGATAGCTACGTTACCGGAACCGGATACTGCAGCGGTCTTGCCTGCGATGTCGATGCCGTTGGCCTTCAGCATTTCCTGTGTGAAATACAGAAGTCCGTAGCCGGTAGCCTCGGTTCTGGCCAGAGATCCGCCGTAGGAAAGTCCCTTTCCTGTCAGCACACCCTCATAGAGACCGGTCAGTCTCTTATACTGGCCATACATATATCCAATCTCTCTTGCGCCGGTTCCGATATCGCCTGCCGGAACGTCGGTATCCTTTCCGATATGTCTGTAAAGCTCTGTCATAAAGCTCTGGCAGAATGCCATAACTTCACGGTCAGACTTGCCCTTCGGGTCGAAATCAGAGCCGCCCTTGCCGCCGCCGATGGGCAGGCCGGTCAGAGAATTTTTGAAGATCTGCTCAAAACCCAGGAACTTGATAATTCCCACATTTACGGACGGATGGAGACGAAGGCCTCCCTTGTACGGTCCGATGGCGCTGTTGAACTGTACGCGGTAACCTACGTTTACCTGAACCTGTCCTTTATCATCTACCCACGGAACACGGAACTTAATCTGACGCTCCGGCTCAACCAGACGCTCCAGAATTGCCTCTCTGCGGTACTGCTCCTCATGCGCTTCCACTACCGGACGCAAGGACTCCAGAACCTCTTTGACTGCCTGATGGAACTCCGGTTCACCCGGGTTTTTTGCAACGACTGCTTCGATCACTTCATCAACATAAGACATTTTTTCGTTTCCTCCTCGTGTATTTCCCTTTTATTTTCTGGTACAAAAAAAGGCGTTTCAAAATAGAAACGCGAATCCTGTTCTCACGCTTCCTTTTGACGCCTTTGTCGTGGTTTATTATGCCATGGTCTTTCTCCATTTGCAAGGGTTTTTTACAAAAAATCCAAAAAATTTTTCACTTCTGGAATTTATCACTTAAATTTTTAAGGTTTTTACACCTTCTTGCCCGATTCATCCAGATAATTTTTCAGACATTCGATGTTCTTCTCCTCGAAATCCATCAGCTCTTCCGCCAGCTCGCAGTATTCCCGCTTCGCTTCCTGATTTTTCTTGACCGCCTTCATCAGATCCGTGATACCCTTTGCGTTGCCCTCGATCATCAGCTCGGCCACATGTCCGGTGCTGGTGTTCATAAGGGTAGCAGCCTGCAGAGCCGTCCAGGCAGCCGCCTTTCCCACTGCGGAGGCAGCCTCCGGCCGTTCGCTGGCTTTTCGTATCTCCTCCGCCGCCTTATTCTCAAAGGCCAGAAAATGCACGGCCTGCCGGTTCAGATCCAGGGCCAGATCATCGTCGTATACCTTGCTGATGACCGTGTTGATGGTCTCCACCCCTTTGCGACTGCTGCGGTAGGCCTCATTCAGCACCGCCAAATCTGCGTTCGTAAGCATAAAAAAATCTCCTTTCCATGAGCGTCTGCCACCCGGGCTTTCGCTCATAGAATATGGAGATTTTTAAAATTTATTCACTTTTGCTTCGGTTCTGCTTACTCCAGGAACTCAGTCTTGCAGTAGCACTCCTTGCCGCTGTAGCTGATCTTGCTCCAACCGTTGTCGTAGCTCTCGATCTGGGTGACATGCTCGCCCTGATATGCGGTTCCCAGATACTCCGCGTCTGTGCTGGCCTCCGCGCGAAGACGCACGCTCTCCTTGAAGCGGGTCTCACGGTTCTGGGCCGTCGCGCTGCCAGTACTCTCTGCCGGAGCCTCCTCCTGCGCCGTTTCCTCTGTACTCTCCTCCGGGGTCTCCTCTGTCGTTTCCTCGGCGCTTGTCTCCTCTTCCGCAGTCTCCTCATTTGCAACGGACTCCTGGGCGATCTTCAGGTAACGTTCCTCCTGCTTCGCCAGGTTTTCGTCTGTGGCCTTGGCCTCCTCGTACTTGGTCTTGACCTCCTCGCGGAGTGCCATCACGTCGTCATCCTGGGCCACCTTCTGCACGTAAGCGTTCAGCTCATCGCTTGCCTCGCCGTTGAAAATGACCAGATTGCCCTCGTCATTGGTGTAGACGTACAGCGGAGAAAGTCCCGGCGCCGGGGTATCAATCTGTGCAAACTTCAATTCATAGTACACGAATACCAGGTAGGAATTCTCCTCCAGGCCCTTTTTGGTATAGCAGGAGATATTCTGATAGCCCTCCACCAGATCCCTGGAACGCAGGATTCGGTTCTGCTCCTCCTCGCTGATCTGATCCTCTACAGATGCCAGACCTTCCACGTCTCCGGTGGACATATCCTCATAGTACTTCTGCACCAGTTCATTGACCTCCGGGTAAGCGTCCTGCTCCAGCGGATTGGCCTCCTCGACTGCCTGCTTCTCTGCAGCCGCCGCGTCCTCAGCTGCGCTGGTGGTCACAACAGCCCCCTCCTGGCCTTCCGTGCTCTTATTCCTGCTGCTGCCGATGACACTGCCTCCCGCCGCAATCACCAGGCAGGCGGCGATACAGCCCACTGCTACCTGACGCTTGTGTCCGGTCACCCATGCGCCGAAGTTCTCCTTATCAAAAAATCCTTTTATATTATCTGATTTCATCGTTGCCTCCAAGCCATTTCAAGTTTGTAACAATTTCGTAACAAATCGATTGTAACAAACTTGAGAGCAAAAGGCAACCATAAATTGTGATAAATTTGTGAAAATTCCATAACATTTCTTAAACTTCTATCATTTCCAACCGGCCGGACTGTTCCGAATAACAGTAAACCGTGTCCGACAGGACCTCTGTATTCCGCACCTGCGTCCGGTTCATTTCCCGTACCAAAGCAGAGAGCTCCCCGCTGTCCGCCACTGCAGAGACCGGGATCAGGATTACCTCATGGACGCTGCTGGGCAGCAGATAGTAGCTCTCCCCAAACCGTCGGAAGCATTTGTCCAGAGTTCCCGGATAGAGCAGGCAGGCCGCGCCGTAGGATTTCCGGCTGTTAGTCAGTACGTACATGGGGACGCCCGCATAGGCCGCTTCCTGCCGCCCTCCGGACAGGTCATAAATCATATCCTCCATGCTGACCAGCTTCCCCGGCAGCAGCCGCTCCGTATTCTCTCTGGCCGCCTTGTAAAGCCAGGAAGTGTTCTTCCCCCAGAGCTCCAGATGACTGTTATGAATCAGCACCGTGGCATGTCCCACCGGCGTGTCGGTCAGCAGGCAGTAAAAGACTACCGCCAGATCGAGAAAGGGGAGATGGGGAATCTCCTTCAGCAATTCCTTATTTTTCTCATAGTGAATCAGCTTGTACACCACTGTAGGGCGCACCCGTTCCGGATTCCGGAAGAAATCCACGTCAAAGCGGTTCTCCAAATCCGGCTCCTCGCAGCATTCCAGGATCTGATCGCAGATTCCGCGCAGCGATCTGCCATCCAGATATTCCCGGTACCAGGCGTCCAGATAAATCATCGGCGCCACCCGCTTTCCCTCCTTCCGGATGGAAAGTCCGTCCATGATGACCCCGTTATTTTTCTCCAGCGGGATCAGCTGTAATTTCGTCCCGCCGGGCAGTGATTCGCGAAGAAAGCCCGTCACGGAACCTATAAATTCCTGATAGTTCATCGTTTTCCTTTCTATACTCTGTCCTGTTTTCTTCGCTTTTGTATTCTCAGTTACCCTTTTGCTTTCCCGGGGAAGGATGCAGCGACGCGCTGCTGAAATTTTGAAGTTGTTCTCATTATACTGGGAGAGTTTTCCTTTTGCAAGGAGTTTATAAAAATTTCATTTTTAACTTTTTTTATTTTTTGCTTGCACACCGGCAAGTTTTGTTGTAATATAGATAGGTAGCAGATATGCATCTGTAGCTCAGTGGATAGAGCACTGGCCTCCGACGCCAGGTGCCGCTAGTTCGAATCTAGTCAGATGCAGTTACGAAAAGACCTGAATCCCTGCGGTTCAGGTCTTTTTATTTTGCCTGCACGATGCTTTGGCAACCATCTACCACTGCGCCGAGCGCGATTCCCCGGAGGGGCTTTTTGCTCTATCGGAATCCTTCGTACTTTCATGTAACATATTATTTCCTATAAAGCGAAAAAGAGCACCCCGCAGCTTTTATTCCTGCGGAATGCTCCTCCAAATTCAAAATTTATACTCTGGACAGGTACTCTCCTGTACGGGTGTCGATCTTAATCTTGTCACCCTGCTCTACGAACAGCGGTACATATACAACCGCGCCTGTCTCTACGGTAGCCGGCTTGGTTGCACCTGTAGCGGTATCGCCCTTGAAGCCCGGCTCTGTATCTGTGATCTCCAGCTCTACGAAGAGAGGCGGCTCTACTGCAAATACGTTGCCATTGTAGGAACATACCTTAACCATCTCGTTCTCTTTTACGAACTTCAGGGAATCTCCGATATCATCCTTGTTCAGAGCGATCTGATCGTAGTTCTCTGTGTTCATGAAGTTGTACAGGTCGCCGTCGTTGTACAGATACTGCATCTCTACACGGTCGATTCTTGCTGCCGGGAACTTCTCGGTCGGACGGAAGGTCTTCTCAACCACGCCGCCGTTGATGATGTTCTTCAGCTTTGTTCTTACGAAAGCCGCGCCCTTACCCGGCTTTACATGCTGGAACTCCATGATCTGATATACGTTGCCTTCAATCTCAAGTGTAACGCCGTTTCTAAAATCTCCTGCTGAAATCATTCTTAAACTTCCTCCTAATGTCTTAAGCGCAACCCTCTGCGCATGAAAATTTAACTTGTAACTGCTCGCACACAATTACCTAAATTGTATTCTATAATAAAACCGTCGCTTTTTCAAGACTTTTCTGCGTCCATTCTTATACTTCTGTCAATTCCTTTGGCGAATGGGTCAGATTGCGGATGCCATTCTCTGTAAGAACCACCATATCCTCGATGCGGACGCCCCCAAAATCCGGGATGTAGACACCGGGCTCCACGGTCTCGATCATGCCCGGACGCAGCACATGTCCGTCCTTGGGCGACAGGGCCGGCTTCTCATGAATCTCCAGACCGACGGAATGGCCCAGGGAATGACCGAAATACTGCCCGTAGCCCGCCTTCTCTATGACGTCCCTGGCCAGCCTGTCGCCCTCAGCGCAGGTCATGCCCGGTTTCAGGCCCGCAAGCGCGGTCTTCTGTGCCTCCAGCACCACATGATAGACCTCCTTCTGCTTCTCGCTTGCCTTACCTATCACCACCGTCCGGGTCATATCGGAACAGTAGCCATGATACCGGCAGCCGAAATCCATCGTCACGAAATCACCTGGCTCCAGTTTCTTCTCAGACGGAACCGCATGGGGCATGGCCGAATGATATCCTGAAGCCACAATGGTATCGAAGCTGGTACTCTCGGCCCCGTGGCTGCGCATATAGTATTCCAGCTTGGCCGCGATTTCCAGCTCGGTGACGCCCGGCTTCAGTTCATTTAAAATATAGGAAAATGCCGCGTCGCCGATGCTCTCTGCCTTCTCCATCCACTGCAATTCCTGCTCATTTTTAATCACACGAAGCTCCGACAGGCTGTCGCCCAGCATAAACCAGTGCTTCGGCCCAAAGCCCGATTTCTTCCAGAGGCTGTTCCAGGTACCGTAAAGCATGGCATTTTCCTCAAAGCCCAGGCGCTCCACACCATCTTCCCGAAGAAGCTCGCCGAGCATCACGCCATAGCTCCGCTCACGGCTCATGGTCTGAACCTCACATCCTTTTCCTTCCTCTTCCGCCTGCAGGGTATAGCGGCTGTCCGTCAGAATCACTTTCCGCTCCGGAGTCAGGTACAGATAACTCTCCGTGCCCGCAAAGCCGCTGAGATAGCGGATATTGGCCGGGCTGGACACCAGGGCCCCGTCCACCTTTTTTTCTTTTAAAAGCTCTGATATCTTCGATATCATTTCTTCGCTTCCCTTCTCTTATAGAAAAATAAAACGATCTTCTCCAGATAACGCTTCAGCACAATCTGAATCTCCTCATGGGGATCGATGGGCTTTACCAGGATCGAATACATTCCCGCCCGGTTCGCTCCCCACACATCGGTAAACAGCTGATCGCCGATAAACAGCGTATTGCTCCGGTCCGTACCCATACGGGCCATGCCCTCCTGATATCCCCGGCGGCTGGGCTTGTCTGCCTTGTATACAAAGGGCGTCTCCATGGCGTCCGCGAAGGGACGCACCCGGGGTTCCTTATTATTGGAAATGAGACAGGTGGCGAAGCCCATCTCGTGAAGCCGCTGAAAGAGCTCCACGCTCTGTGCGGTAGCGGGAGCTCCATGAGGTACCAGGGTATTGTCCACATCAAACAGGATGCCGCGGTAGCCCCTGCGATACAGACCTTCAAAATCAATTTCATAGGTGGAATCTACGTATTCTTTCGGGTAAAATGCCTGAAACAAAATCATTTCTCCTTACTAATTTCCTAACATTTTCTTCAGCTCGCTTAAGAAGGTATTTACATCCTTAAACTCCCTGTATACAGAGGCAAAGCGCACGTAGGCCACGGAATCCAGATCCTTTAAGCGATCCATGACCATCTCGCCGATGACAGAGCTTGGAATCTCCCGCTCCTCCCGGTTGAAAATATCACTCTCGATGCCGTCTATCATGGCATTGATGTTCTTTAAGGGCACCGGCCGCTTGTGGCAGGCTCTTAAGATACCGTCCTCAATCTTACTTCTGTCATAATGCTCCCGGTTGTTATCCTTCTTTATTACCATGACCGGAATCGTCTCGATCTTCTCATAGGTGGTAAACCGCTTGCCGCATGCGTCGCAGAGACGGCGGCGGCGGATTGAGCTGTTGTCGTCTGCCGGTCTTGAATCAATCACGCGTGTATTTTCCTGACTGCAAAATGGGCACTTCATTCCATTATCCTCCGGTTTTTTGATGGTTCCAGTATAGTACATCTTCTGGTTTTATGTCAATCATTGTCATAGGAAATGATAAGAAATCGCCGGAAAAAGATTTTTAAGCTTCTGCACATCTCCGTTTCTATTGCATAAAATAATTTAAGAAACTTTCTTCCAGGAGCATCTCATGACTTTCTGCGAACTGCGTGAAAAAGATGTGATTAATATCCATGACTGCAAGCGCCTGGGCTGTGTATCCGATCTGGTCTTTGATCCAAAAAACGGCTGTATCCTGGCGTTACTTACCACCACCAGCGAAAAGCTCTGGGGCTTCCTGGGGAAAGAAAATGAGTGTGAGATTCCCTGGTGTAAGATCAGGCAAATCGGGCCGGACATTATATTGGTTGATATAGATGAAAAGCTGCATAGACAGCCATAAAGAATGGCCGCAAAAAGGAACTGTATCCAAGTTCTATTCCAGTTCCTTTTGTACGCTTTCGCTATTCATTTTCACATTGGCTACTTTCTCTTTACCCCATGGGAATCTCCTTCGGCACCCAGATCCGGCTGCCCTCGTCGATACCCGGCTGGGTCATCCGCACCCGGATGGGTCCGTCCGGGAACTCATAATTGACCCATACATCGCCGCCATCCGCGTCTTCCGTCTTCCCTATGCCGCCGGACACGTGCAGAGTCGTCTCCAGTGCCTTCACCGGTGTGGAAAATGCTTCCCCATAATAGGACTCTGCCACATCGTTCTTCACCAGATAGGAAGCGAAGCTGGAATCCAGATCCGCCGTTTCGTCCGTGGGCTTCAGATAATCCGGCTGCCACATCCGGTAAGCCTCCTCAAATTCTGCAGCACTGGTGATATCATCATAATATTTCGTTTTCCAGGCCGTCACACGGTAGGTATCCCCGTTCTTTTCCAGTGTAATATAATCCTTCCAGGACCACCACAAAGGATCGCTGGTCATGGACGGATAGGTAATCTCTGCCTCTGCATTGCCGTCTCCAATGCTCAGGCTGATGGTCGGGCCGTCTGCCAGAAATGGGCTGGATACGCCCATGGTCTTGGTCCCGTCTTCCAGCACCTGGATACCCAGGTCGTCACTGTGCTGCAGCACCGGGCTCAACAATTCCCAGACGGTATCCGCGTCCCGATTGCCTGCCGCTTCCGCAAAGGTTTTTACCACCTCGTAAATTTTTTCCTCATCACCACCCAGCTTCAAATTTTCACCGGATACAAAGGAAGCCGTATCATCTCCGCTGCTCAGTTTTCCGGCCAGAAAGATGGAAGTGGGACCGTCCGCGCCGCCGATGATGTCCTCGTCGAAAGTCGAAGCCGGATTGGACAGGCAGAACCAGGCTGCGCCCGCCACCAGCGCCACGGCTGCCGCCGCGATTCCTGCCCTGGTCTTTTTATATCGGAGAATATTCTTAATCCGGCTCTTCACGGAATTCTCTCCGAAAGCCACCGGCGTACCAGTCAGAAACGCGCCCGGTGCGGAAAGTTTCAGCAAGAAGGTACTGTAACGCTTCTTTTCCTCCGTCCCCAACTGTTCCAGCACCTGTTCATCGCAGGCCATCTCCATATCCCGGGCCAGCAGTATAAAGGCCTGCCACAGCAGGGGATTGAACCAGTGTACCACACATACCAGCCAGGCCAACAATTTTACCCGGGAATCCTGACGCCGCTTATGGGTCTTCTCATGCGTCAGTACCAGAATCCGTTCTTCTGACGTAAGTCCTGCCGGGAGATAAATCCGCGGCCGAAAAAAGCCCATCAGGAAGGCAGAGCCTATCCAATCTGACTCATAGACGCCCTCTTCCAGCTTCACTGCCAGAGCAGTCTTCCTGCGCAGCCGCAGCCAGGAAAACAGACCGTAAAGCAACACCACTGTCACGCCGCCCAGCCAGATTCCAAACAGGATATTTTCCAATATAACCTCTGCTCCTGCCTCCGTTACCGTCGCCGCATTTACAGCCGCAGCACCCTTTCCATCGCTCAGTGCGCTTCCTATGCGCTCCAGCACTGCTGTTATCCTTGCACTCTGGTATCCGGCCAGAGTAAAGGTCATTCTGCCACCTGTAGAGTGAAAGCCCGGCACTCCATTCAGAATCCGGTAAAGACTGAAAGATGACTGAAATGAAACCGGACACACCGCCCGGAAGAAAACCGGCAGCCACAAAAATGTCAGATATCGCTTGGGCAGCCGCGCAAGAAGCGCCCGCACCGCCAGAACCAGCAGAACCGCCAGTGAAGCAGCCAAAGTCAGATTTCCCAATACCGTCATAAAGTCCGTCATCTCATATCCTCCCCGTCTTCCTGATAAGTGTCAATCAGCTGCTTCAGTTCCTCAGCCTCTTTCCGGCTGAGCTTCTTCTCTCCCAGGAATGCTGCCACAAAGCCCGGCAGAGAATGGTCAAACCATTTTTCCACCACAGCCTGGCTCTCGTAACGCTGCACAGTCTCCTTCTTTACCAGGGCTGTCACAGCCCCATTCTCATTTTTCAGAATTTTCCGTTCTACCAGCTTTCGAAGCACTGTGTAAGTGGTCGATTTCTTCCAGCCCAGTCTCGGCAGGCATTCCTTGTAAAGTTCTGTGGAGCTTAAGGGCTCCTTTTCCCATACAATTTCCAGCAGACGGTATTCCGCGTCGTATAACTTTAAATCTTCCATTGAGATTTTGCACCTCCATATCTTTTCCATGTTATATAGTCTATCACTTTAAACCGGTTTATTCAATTAAACCTTACCATAAACAGCTGCACCTGTCAATCTGCCAATTCTTAAGTTTTTCTTTCTTTTCCGGATCTGAAAAGGACGAAAAACCTTTCCGGCTTTTCGTCCCACTACCATATCCGCTATCTATACCTCCAGCAGATCAATTTTCTGCCCGATATACTGTCGCACATCGTCCTTCTCCATTCCCAGCACGACAGCCAGCTCCGCATACAGATGCTCCTCCGCCGTATGGAAATACCGATCGTCCACCGTAGTGGCCCGCTTGCCTTCCGCCTCACGCTTCCGGCTCCGGAGATAGGAGGTCTTGATAATCCGGATCCATTCCCCCGGCTTACCGCTTTTGATGGCTTCTTTGTAAAGGCGCTCCCGCTCCCTGTCGTCGGCTTCCTCCAGCTCCTCTATCTGCGGAATCCGCTTTATCAGCATTTCCGCCTCTTCCCTGGTCATAGCGGCCCGCATGGCAATCTTCCCGTTATCCACCGGGGTAAAGATGGTATTGCCCTTCTGGAAGCAGGGTCGCAGCACATAATACAGCTTCTCACCGGAGGCTCCCTTACTCTTCATTCCTGTAATATCTTCTATCTGACACACGCCTGTCGTTCCATACACAATATAGCCGCCTTTTTCAAACATGAGAAACCTCCTTCTTATCATCATTCGTTCTTTCCTTTACACAAAAAAACCGTGCGCGGTCAGCGAAACGGTTTATTAGCTACTATATTTTTATATTACCAGAATATTTTCTGTTTTTCTAATATTTTTTCTTCTATTTTCTGTTTTTCGTGATTTTGCATGATACACACGGAGCCGTTTTTGTGCGATTTTCCTATACTTTTGAGACTCAGGAACATAAAAAAGGCAGGTCGGTCTTACGGCCTCCTGCCCTTCTCTTCTGTCTCATATGTAGGGTCATTTATTATGGAACTATTTTTATACCAGCTCTTTCACGATAGCCAGCAGCTTCTTCACATCCTCAATGCGGGTGTTGCCGGTAGCCTTGTCGATGATAGAGGAGTATACGTGCGGAATCACCTTCTCTACGCCGGCGTTCAGGATGGTCTCCATGATCTCGCGGAAGTTATCCAGGTCGATACCGCCGGTCGGCTCCATGATGAAGTGGTTTCTTGCACAAGCCTCAGCTACAGCCTTCATCTCATCCTTGCACTTCAGTCCGCCCATGGGGAAGTACTTGATGGAGTTGCCGCCCATCTCCTTGATCATGGCGATAGCGGTGTCTACCGGGACGATAGCCGGCTCTGCACACTCCTTGGACAGCGGGCCTGTGGAAATCTTTACATAGCCAACCTTGCCGCAGGGAGCACACATGGAGTTTAGATGAATCTCATCGGTTCCCAGATTTGCTCTGGTCCAGCCAACTGCGCAGAACGCCTGGTTGAAGTGGTTCGCCTTAACCTCTTTCGCGATCTCCGCTACGGCTCTCCACTGTGCCGGATTTCCGCCGCCCAGACCTACGGAAAGATTACCCTCCAGTACGTCCATGTAT
>NZ_JAOQKC010000004.1:0-34224 GCF_025567165.1 Laedolimicola ammoniilytica | reverse complement strand
GCGCACGGAAAATCGCCCGTCCGGCCTCGTCCTGAATCTTCTGTGCCTTCAGGTTCGGGATCTGGTTGATCTCGTCCACCAGCCAATCCACAATCTTGACATTCTTTTCTACTTCAGCTTTCTTGTCCTTGTTCTCATACTGCTCCAGAGCTGCCAGCAGTCCCATGATGGCCTCTTTTCCCACCTTCATGGCACGTCCTACACCGTGATACTGCTTTTTAATATAGGAAATGAGCTCTTTCTTACCGGTGACAAAGCCAGATGTGGTCGCTTCCAGAGCCTTGGCACCGCTGTAGCATACCAGGTCGGCGCCCATGGCGATGTACTTGCGGAAATCTTCTTCTGCAGCCGCGTCTACCATCAGCGGCAGATTGTGACGATGGGCAATGTCGATCATGGTCGGCAGATCCAGCATACCCTTCTGTACGCAGTGATGGCTCTTTACATAGAGCAGCGCAACCGTCTTCTCATTGATTAACTCTTCCACATCTTCTACGACTACTTCCGTCGCGCAGCCCGCCTCCACGGGCACGCCGCCGCCCAGACGCAGCATGGTCTCGATGGGAGCGTTAAAATTGATGGCATGACCCTTCTGAAGGATAATCTCATTGGCCAGTCCGGTGGAATCCGGCAGACGATCCATGATCGTCTTCTTTCCCTTGGAAATCATTCCTGCTACAGAAAGGGCAATGGCCGCGGACGCGCATACGGTGGGGCAGCTGTCCTCTCCGCCGGTGTACCGGGAAATAATCTCTCCGGCTTTGTCAAGTAAATCTTCTACTACTACATAAGACTGTCCGCCCGCTACGGCTGCCTTTGCCACCTTGTCGCTGATGGTGGAGACGCCCAGCACCGTCATGCGGCCGCTGGCATTGATCACGCGCGGAAGTCCGATTTCTTCATAAACTGTCATTTTTCTCTCCTCCCGAATCTGCGACGTTTTTCTTTCCCGCCCCAGTCCGGATTTCATTTCGCACTTTCTGTCAAGTTTAAATCCAGGCGCAGGAGCTTTTTGCTCCTGCACCCGTATGTTTTTTATTAATGAATAAAGATACCGCCCAGAATCATAGCGCCCAGGATGGCACCACCGGTCATCTCCTTGCCCCACTTATAGAAGATAGCGGAGCCGATGATAGCGCCCAGACCTGCGTATACATTGTAGCTGGTAGCTGCCAGTACAATCAACGGAGCCAAGTAACGTCCTGTGGCGTTTCCTGCGCCCATCATAACGGAAGTTCCGCCTACTGCTACGCCTTCCGGCATCAGCTTACGAACCAGCATAACGATTCCGCCAATCACCAGACCGATGATAGCTCCTGTAATCAGCGCGGTAAAGAAGTTGGTGAACGGCAGCTTCCATCCCATGGAAAGGAACAGAGCCGGCAGACCGATACCTACACCAGTCTGCAGAGAGCCACCGATATCCATCAGACCTACCAGGGGGCCTTCCAGGATACGTGCAATCAGGAAGCCTGCGGCAAATGCTGCAGCCGCTGCGTAATCTCCTGTGTCAATACCGTCTCTCAGCATAGCTACGATTGAAATATCATTGAATGCGCCTGTACCGAAGCTGATGTACATATATGTTCCGGCAAAAATTGCTGCGGCAGCTCCGATTACCAGAAGGATAAAGGTGCTGTCCTTCATCAGAAATTCGTCCATTTTCTGACCAAATGTTCTCTTGTCTTCCATCTTTCTCTTCCTCCCTAATTAAAACTTGCCAAAGAAGCCTCTGAAGTATGCAATGGCAACGAACAGAATTACAACGATGGCGATCAGAATCTGAACAACCTTGCTCTTGTAACCGTTCTCCTCAGCAGACTTACCGATCAGGATACCAAGTACAACACCGGGAGTTGCATTTCCGGTAATCAGCGCGGATACGCCGCCCAGAACAGTACCCCACATACCTGTGGTCTTACCGGCGTCAATGGCTGCCAGCCAGAAGATTGCAGGCATGACCGGATTAATCAGCCAGGTGGTAGCCGGTCCAAGTACCTCGGAAGCGATCAGGGAAAGCTTCTCCGGGATAATACTTGCCATCGTGTTCAGGAAAATAACAACCAGACCGCCGACAACGGAACCGGCCATCATCATCTTGCGCGGATTCTGAACGGTCTCTTCTACCTTGTTGTTTTTAACAAGCAGGGCAGCGGCACTCCAGTTCGGCACGATACGGTGCATAACATCCTGTGTCAGGGAACCTGCTGCTACTGCGGAAGCTGCAGCTGAGAAGAAAAATCCCAGACCAAAGGAAAAATGTGCAATCGGATCACCGTTGCAGGCATTCAACTCACCTAAGGTACGGAACGCACCCATGGACTGAATCTCCGGTGCATGGAACATACGGGCCGCACCCGCTGCGATGCATCCGCCACCGATGATACCGATGATTGCGGAATAAATGATAATCTGTAACATGTTAAAAATCCTCCTTCGTGATTTTAAGATATTTCACTCTTACCACAATCCTCGCGGTAATGGTAAAAGTCATCTTTTCTCTCGGCATGAAAAGAAACATAAAACGCTCGGTCTCTTTTTGAACCTGTACCTCATCGAAGTACACTTCTTTTGCTTCCATCTGAACGATGGGATAGGATATCTCCTGGAAAATCTGCTTACGCATCAGCTGAAACAGATTGCCTACCGCATTTTCCAGGGAGCCGCCGGTCATGGTGAGGATCATCTCATGATCCATCTCCTCCAAAAGCTGTTTTCCATTAAAGGTATCGATTCGTTCTGCATTCTTTCCAAACATTTTTACTCTTCTCCGTGTACTTCACGCCATGCCTGTACGACACGCTCACCCAGTTCCTCTGTGTCCATAAAACCAAGTCCGACTGCCTGGCAGCCTTCCTTCACTGCTGTGCATGCAGCCTCTACGGAACGAAGAGAGTATTTTGCCTTGTAGCCGTACTTGTTCTGAGCTGTCAGAGCGCCTGCTCCGCCGCTTCCGCAGAAGCTGATACCCAGATCCGCGTTGTTTTCCTTCATCACATCGCCAAGCTTCATATCTGCTGCCATGCCCGGGATTACAATCGCCTTACCTCCGGCCTTCTCTACGCCTCTTGCTACCGCCTGACCTTTGCCCATGCGGTGGCCGATTACAACTAATACTTCTTTCATCGAGTGTTTCCTCCTTCTCCTGTTTCTTTATTGAACGGCTGACGCCGATGCAATCGCCATCTCCATGTGGGTTCCCACAAGGAATACTTCGCTTTTGTCAATGGGCACGCCATGGGCCTCGAAAAGCGGGTCTACAATCATGTGGGCATATTTCCATGCCTCTTCGGATACCTCGTTCATCATTTCCTCCTCAATCGGATCCACGAAATGTCCCGTATAAATACGCTTGATCAGCGCCACCAGGTGGTTGCTGAGCATAGCGTCGGCGTCATCACTTAAGGTAAGCGGCAGATTTTTGATTCTCTCCTTTGCCGCTTCGTACTCCCGGATAGTTTTCTCGCGATGCTCCGCGTCAATTTCATTCATTTCCAATGCTTTTTCTAAATACTTCACTTTGCTCTCCCTTACTGTAAATGGTTTTTCTTACTGTAATTTTATTCTTGAGGATGATGGTATCGCCGATGGAATCCGCAATTTCCTCCTCGCAGGCGTCCAGGGTCAGAAGATTCAGATCTGCCGTGCAGCCCTCCTTTAATTCTCCCAGACCTGTCAGGCCAAAGTGCTTAGCCGGTACGTAAGTAACCTTATGCACCACCTGATCCAGGCTCTCGCCGCAGTTGATGAGCTTGCTCATAACGCTGGCGATATTGTATACCGGTCCATTGTAGTTCTCTACATGCAGATCTGTGGAGATCATATCACAGTCAAAATTGTCAAGCAGCGCCTGCTTGTATACACGGAGGCTGAAGCTTGCCACGCCGTGTCCCACGTCGAAACGCACGCCTCTGGCTCTGGCGTCCTTCGCCTCCTGGATGATTTCGCCCTCTTCGGTCAGGATGCCGCCCTTCTTACCATGGTAAGCATGGGTGATGATATCGCCCTCGTCCACCAGCTTCAGTACATCCGTCAGCGCGGGCGGATAATTGCCCACATGAATCATCAGCGGCTTCTCGATCTCATGGGCGATCCGGGCAGCCTCCGCGATGGGGGTAAGCCCCATCTCTCCCACAACGCTCTGGCTGGCTCTGGCCTTCAGGCCTACGATGTTGTCACTGTACTTTTCTGCTGTGGCCTTTACCTTTGCCTCGTCCAGCTTGTCCATGCTGTCCAGTTCATGGCCGCGGATCAGTCCCTCTTTGGATACATTTAACAGGGTAAATACCTTGGTCTTTGCCTTATCAATGTAATTGGCACGGAAGTCCTCATAGTTGTCGGCTCCGCTGCTTCCCGCGTCCAGAATAGCGGTGGCGCCCCGCTCCAGGCCCAGCACATCCGGGTCAAGACCCAAAAATGCCTTCGGATAGCAGTGCGTATGGATATCGATGAAGCCAGGCGTCACGATAGCGCCTTCTGCGTCGATGACTTTCTCTGCTTCCACATCCAGATTGTCACCAATTTTCTCGATTTTTCCGTTTTTCACGAAAATATCTTTTTTGTCTCTCCGATAGCCGTTTGCTGGGGCAAGCAGCTGTCCGTTTTTGATTAACAGGCTTTTCATGTCTATTCCTCCTCTATGATATACAGAAAGAACGCGGTTCTCTCTGAAATGGGTATCCTTACCTGCAGCGTATTTTCCGCCATTTCGAAGAATTTTTCCATAATCAGGAACACATCCGGATATTCCTTTTTCACCCGGTAATACTCCTGGTTAAATTCGCCGGTGGGATCCTCGGTGACCTCCCCGGACAGCCAGCGCTTCACCGCCATACTCATATGAATCACCAGACCCAGCATGGCGTCCCGGCTTATGCGAATCTGAGGCGGAAGCTTGGCCACATACTCCAGAAGCGCCAGAATCAGATTGCTCATGGTTCCAGCCGCCTCGGCCAGATTTTCACCGGAATTCTTCTGGCTCAGCTGCGCCGATACCGTAATATCCGGTTTGGCCTGGAACGACGCCTCATTCTTCTGCTTCATCGGAATGTCGTCCACCAGCTTGCCGTATTTCAGGAAATCCTGGATTCTCTGAATGTCCTCCGCCAGCAGCACGCCGGATATCTTCACCACCGGCACCACGCTGTTTTCCAACGGAATCGTGGAAATGGCAAAATCCACGCCCTTCAGATCACTGGCCTTTAAAAGCTGATAGGGGGAAACCTGTCCCACCACATTCAGCATCGGGAATACATGCTTGATACGGAGCGTCAGGAAATGGGACAGGCCCTTACCGGTGGCGCAGACCACCATGACATTTTTCCGTTCGCTCTCCGCCTGGATTCCATTTTTATATAAGTAAACTGCCAGATAGCAGATTTCCATCACGCCGAGCTTCTGCCCGATCTCGTCCTCGATAATTTCCGCAAGCTTCTCTGCCAGCTGGAAATAGGAATAATAGTATTCCTGAATCTCCTGGAGCACATAGGCATTCTCTTCTTCCTGCCGGTCTGATCCACTCATGGTCAAGTAATTTTTCAGGTGCTCCTCCAAGTCCCGCCGGAGGCTCTGAAGCTCGAAGCTTTCTCGCTCTTCCCCGTTTTCCAGATAAGACATGATCCGTCTCATGATGCGTTTCAGAATCTCGTCCTTGACCCGATAGCCCTCGGTGCTGATTTCATAATCACGAAGAACTTCCTGAAGCCACGAAAGCTCCCGGGCTGTCTCCCTGGTCTTCTCCTCCGCCGAGAGCTCCCGCAGAAGCTCGGACGCGTAGGCCTCCTGCTCTTCCGGCTTTTCTCCAGTGCTTTCCAGCACCGGGAGGCGCACATGCCGTGCGATGCAGTAGCTCATCAGATTCAGGTAAGCGGTATTGGAAATCCAGATATTATACTTTCCGTTCACCTGACGGATACTGCGGCTGATATCCCGGATATTTTGGATACTGATTTTGCTTTTCAGCTCTTCAGGCAGAAGCAGGAACCAGTCGTCCGCCGTATAGCTGCCCTGGAACCGGGCCGCCAGAAGCTCCACGGCCTTTTTCCGGAGTGTCAGCTCGTCACCCTTCAGGCGGTAACCCTGGGCCTTTCGGATCTCCAGGGTAAAGCTGTTGCCGAAATATTCCTCCAGCCGTCCCAGTCCCCGGGTCAGCGTGGACTTGGAAGCCAGATACACCTCGGCCAGCTTCTCGGCTGTCACATAGCCCTTCTGCACAAACAGGTAAAAGAAGAGGCTTGTGAACCGCTTTTCTTCCTCACCGTCCACGAAGCTGCTTTTTCCTCCGCTGTCCCACTGTACCAGCAGTGCCGAGCATTCCGGCTTCTGGGCTGCCGGGATGAAATACCCCTTCTTCGTCAGGTAGCCAATCTCAATTCCGTATTCTTGGCAGATGCGTTTCAAATCCTGTATGTCATAGCGGATGGTCCGCTCGCTTTTTTGCAGCTTTTCTTTTAATAGATTGATATCCAGCGGCACGCCGGATGTCATCAGCAGTCTGAAAATCTCAATCTGTCTCGGTTTCGGCGTATCTTTCATGTCATATAACTCCGTATTTCTCAAGCGCTGCCGCGATTCCGTCTTCGTTGTTGGTTGCTGTCACGTCAAAGGCATGCTCCTTCACGTAATCCGCCGCATTGCCAACAGCGATCCCGTATTTTACTGTGCGGAACATATCCACGTCATTCTCGCCATCGCCAAAGGCCATGACCTCTTCAGGCCGGATCCCCGCCGCCTCCATCAGGCGCTTCAGGGTCTGTCCCTTAGTGATCCCCTTCGGGGAAATCTCAATGAGCCTGGGGCCTGTCCGCACGAATTCATATTGTCCGGTAAATTCTTTTTCAAAGAACTGATATAACTCGTGAATCCGACCCTCCCGGTCTGTAGCGTTCATCTTATTGAGTTTCATCGGAAGTTCTTCCATTGTACAAATCTCAATCTGCCTCGGATAGCTGTTGATATTCTCCCCTATCCATCCCCATGCTCCTGCCACCAGCGGATAGTCGTCCGGATATCCTTTTTTCTGACGTTCCTGTTCTTTTAGAGGGCGCTGCCAGTCTGGAATCCAGTAGTAGACGCCGTCGTCCTCGTAACCCTGAATCTCCACTTCCCATTTCTGCAAAATGGGAAAGAGACGTTCGACATCCTTCTGTCCCAGATACGCTAGCTTATGCCGCCCTCCCGGAGTCATATCGTTGACAGTCAGTCCGTTATTCTCTATCAGGCAGCCTCCATACTCCCGAAGCTTAAGCTCCTTTGCGTAAGGCATTTGGCGGACATAACTCCTGCCGCTGGCCAGAATCAGTCGGATTCCTTTCTCCTGGCAGGCCATCAGGGCTTTCTTTGTCCGCTCGGTGATCTCATCTCTGCTGTTCAGCAGCGTGCCATCCATATCTGTCACAATCCATTTTACATCCACTTAACCATCCCCTTACTTGCTGTTAGCATATCATACTTTGTTCTGTTTCTAGCCACTATTTCTTTGCAATTTTTTATGTATACATTGCAAAATTGAATCTGTTTTGTCAAGGCCTTATATTTTTTTTATTTCAGAAAATTGCGCATAGAAACCTTTCTTTGGGAAATCTTGTGAATATCAAGGATTTACAGGAGGCATTTACCAGATGGCACTGAATAAAGTAGAAATATGCGGCGTAAATACAGCGAAGCTGCCGATTTTGAATCAGGAAGAAAAGGATGCTCTGTGGGAACGGATTATGGCGGGTGACGCCGACGCACGGGAGCTCTATATCAAGGGAAATCTCCGCCTGGTTTTAAGCGTAATCAAGCGCTTTTCCGGAAGTTCCGAAAATGCCGACGATCTCTTCCAGATCGGCTGCATCGGCCTGATGAAGGCCATCGACAATTTCGACAGCACTCTGGGCGTTAAGTTTTCCACCTATGCGGTGCCTATGATTGCCGGCGAAATCCGCCGCTATCTCCGGGATAATAACAGCATCCGGGTCAGCCGCTCCCTTCGGGATACTGCCTACAAAGCCATTTACGCCAAAGAAAATCTGACCCGGCAGTTCGCCAGAGAACCACTTTTAAGCGAGATCGCGGCGGAAATCGGAATCCCCGGCGAGGACATTGTCTTCGCTCTGGACGCCATTCAGAGCCCGATGAGTCTCTATGAACCGGTCTACACCGAGGGCGGCGACACCCTCTATGTGATGGATCAGATTAGCGACAAGAAAAACAGGGAGGAGCTCTGGGTGGAGGAGCTCTCCCTGAATGAAGCCATGAAAAAGCTGTCGGAGCGCGAGCACTATATCATTGAGCTCCGCTTCTTTCAGGGCAAGACCCAGATGGAGGTGGCAGACGAAATCGGCATCTCCCAGGCCCAGGTCAGCCGTCTGGAAAAGAACGCGCTCCGGTGTATGCAGAATTACCTGGAGCTCTGACTCACTCGTATTTCATGATTTCCTTTTTCAGGCGCCGGATGATCTTTTTCTCCAGCCTGGAAATGTAGGACTGGGAGATTCCCAGGAGATCGGCCACCTCCTTCTGGGTCATCTCCTCGCCGTGGGGATTTTTAAGGCCAAAGCGCAGCTCCACGATGGTCCGTTCCCGCTCCGACAGGGTCTCAATGGCCTTGTCAAGCAGTTTTCGCTCCATCTCGGTCTCGATGTCCCGGTAAATGATGTCTTCGTCGGTGCCGAGAATGTCTGACAGCAACAGCTCATTGCCATCCCAGTCCACGTTCAGGGGCTCGTCGATGGAGACCTCCAGGCGGGTCTTGTTGTTGCGGCGCAGATACATCAGGATCTCATTTTCGATACAACGGGAGGCGTAGGTGGCCAGCTTGATGTTTTTCCCGCTGTTGAAGGTGTTGATGGCCTTGATAAGGCCGATGGTCCCGATGGATATCAGATCCTCCACACCCACGCCGGTGTTGTCGAATTTTTTCGCGATGTAGACCACCAGACGCAGGTTGTGCTCTATTAAAAGGGAACGGGCTTCTCCGCCCTCCTCGGTTCCCAGCCGCGCGATGGCCCGGGCCTCGTCCTCCGCGTTCAGGGGCGCCGGAAGCACCTCCGCTCCGCCGATATAATGAATCTCATTTTTCTTTCCCACAAAAAGTGTCGAAAAGCTCGGGATCAGCTTTAACTGAACCTGATTTGGAATTGCCACTTTGATTAGCATCGAATCTCGTTCCTCCCACTCTCATTTCCGCTCCCGCGCGGGCAGAGCTTTCCGCCAGCGCCGGATGCAGAATCATACTGTAATTTTCGGTAGAAGAAAGTGGTTCTTTGGTAACGCCAAGCAATGGCTTTTCCGTGCGACGCTTCACGCCGTCTCCCGTCTCGACCTCCAGTTCGTCCGCGTAAAAGGCCGGGAGATATCCGTTCTTTCGGCCCACGCTATGGTAGGGAATCGGGTACCAGACCGGCTCCGTCCCTCCAAGGAGCCTGTCTTTCAGATTCTCTGTGAGGATGCTCACAGGCTTTCCGAAGACCGGATCCGTAAGACGGTTGCCCGTGTCCAGAAGGGCCCGGACGGTGCAGGTGTTTTTCCCGTATCGAATGGTGACGGAGCGGATGTCCTGTTCCTGTTCCCGCTGCCGGAAGATGCCTTTTTGCAGCAGCTTTAGAAGTTCATAGCTTACAAGCGTGAAGAACAGGAACGGATAGACCGGAAATGCGACTGCGCCCCGAAGCCATCCAAAGAGGCCGCCCAGTAAAAAGCCGTTCAGATAAAGCAAGAATACGGCTTTCCCGTACAGGGGCCTTTCGCTCCCCGGAAGGCTCAGGAAGACCATCCCGGGCGCTATGGCTCCGTACAGGATCAGTTTTCCTGTGATGCTGTCCTGCCCACCCGCCAGGTAGACGAGACAGACCGCCAGGCTTCCGCTTCCCGCCGCCAGAATCCTTTTCACCGTCGGGATCCGGATTTTCAGGATCCGACCCGTGACCGTCAGCAGCAGATAATCCGTCAGCAGATTTTCCAGGAAAAACACGTCTATGTACAGCGTGTAGTACACGGCCCACCTTCTTTCTGTTCTTCATTATAGGGAAGGTGGACTGCGAAATTTGTAACTATGTGGAAGATGGGGGATAGATTTATCGGACAGGATTCGACAGGGTTAACAGACGAAGATAGAAAAATTCCCCTCTCACCGGGACGCATTGTTTTCCTGCTTTCGTTCGCGCGGCTTATTCGCGCCTGACCGCCAAACTCGGCCCTAAAGGGCCTCAGACAGTGGCTCCTTCAGGCGCTGCCAGCGCAAACGAAAGCTGCGGAAAACAAGCTAACCCCGGTGAGAGGGGAATTTTTCTATCTTCTGTTGGTTTAAGACGGTTACTATGTTCCGTCTATCGCTCATTGTAATCGTCTAAGAAGTTATACACTTCATCATCTTTATGGTACCCGATGACCGTCCGCAGGTTGATGTTGTGGACGCTCTGGAAGATGTTGGACTCGATGACGTCGCTGGTGGCGCGGAACTGTTTCATCAGTTCCTTCATCTCGTCGCGCTTGGAGCCACGCTCGCCGCCGCAGGTGGCGCAGTTCTCAGTGAAGCGGCAGGCGCACTGGATGAAATGGAGCTTGTGATAGTCGCGCCAGCCCTTGATGTCCTCTTCCTTGATCTTGTACATGGGTCGGATCAGCTCCATGCCCTCAAAGTTCTTGCTGTGGAGCTTCGGCATCATAGTCTCGATCTTGCCGCTGTAGAGCATGCCCATCAGGATGGTCTCTACCACGTCGTCAAAATGGTGTCCCAGGGCGATCTTATTGCAGCCAAGGGCCTTGGCTTCGGCGTAGAGGTTGCCCCGGCGCATGCGGGCGCAGAGGTAGCAGGGATTGCGGTCTACACCGGCCACGATGTCGAAAATCTCACTCTCAAAGACCGTCAGCGGGATTCCAAGTACTTTTGCGTTGTCTTGGATGATTTTCCAGTTGTCCGCGTTATAGCCCGGATTCATCACCAGGAATACCAGTTCAAAGGGATATTTGCCGTGGCGCTGCAGCTCCTGCATGAGCTTGGCCATCAGCATGGAATCCTTGCCACCGGAGATACAGACCGCGATCTTGTCCCCGGCCTGAATCAGGTCGTAGTCGGTAATGGCCTGGGTGAATTTTCGCCAGATGGGTTTCCGGAATTTCTTAATGATGCTGCGCTCGATTTCCGCAGTCTTTTCCTTGCGGGCGTCCTCTTCCTGCACAAAGCTGGTCAGCTGTATGCGAAGGTAGGCGCGGTAGCCGCCCTCCACATTCCAGGCGTCATAGCCCTGATGCTCCAGGTAATCCACATATTCCATGCTGCGCTCGCCAGTGTGGCAGAGCAGATAGACCGGTTTTTCCTTCGGGATCTCGTCCTTTCGCTCCGGAATCGCCTTCATGGGCATGCTGACAGCCCCTTCAAAGGTGCCTCTCCGATACTCATCCTCCGGCCGCACATCCAGGATGGTCACGGTCTCAGGATTCAGCTTCATCAATTCCTCTACGGTAATGGTATTCATGCTTTCCTCCTCCATTTATGTCTCTCATGGAAAAAGCCGTGGAAGCAAATCGCCACGGCTTTTTGTAGGTCTCTTTATTTATTTATTTATTTCTCTGTAAGAACTCCGGAATCTTAATCTCCGTCTCCGCCACTCTGCTCTCCGGGCGCTTCGGAATATTCAATCCCGGCATGGGCTTAAATACGGGCTGCTCAGTAACGTTCTGTGTGCCACTCTGCGTGGAAGACTCAAAGCTTGTCTTCGGAGCCGCGGACGGCATCTTTCCAAAGCTGCTATTCTTCGGCAGAACCTTGGTGCTGCTGTTCTCATCCAGTCCGGTGGCAATGACAGTGATGGTGGCTTCATCGGTGTATGTATCATCGTACATCGCACCAAAGATGATATTGGCGTCATCGCCTGCCAGCTCCTGTACATAGCTTGCAGCGTCGTTGGCATCCATCAGGGAGATATCTCCGGAAATATTGATAATAACATGGGAAGCACCCACGATCGTAGTCTCCAGAAGAGGGCTGGCCACAGCCTGCTTCACTGCGTCCAGAGCCTTATCGTCGCCCTTGCCGGAACCGATACCAATGTGTGCGATTCCCTTGTCTGTCATAACGGTCTGTACATCCGCAAAGTCCAGATTGATCAGGGCCGGCAGATTGATCAGGTCGGTGATTCCCTGTACTGCCTGCTGCAGTACCTCGTCCGCCTTTTTCAACGCGTCCGGCATGGTGGTACGGCGATCTACGATCTCCAGCAGCTTGTCATTCGGGATCACGATCAGGGTGTCTACGCTCTCCTTCAGCTTCTGAATTCCTTCCAACGCATTCTTCATACGCACTTTATTCTCAAAACGGAAGGGCTTGGTTACGACGCCGACAGTCAGGATTCCCATATCCTTGGCCAGCCGCGCGATGACCGGCGCTCCACCGGTACCGGTGCCGCCGCCCATACCACAGGTTACGAATACCATGTCCGCGCCCTGGATGGCTTCTTTGATCTCCTCAATGCTCTCCTCTGCAGCCTTCTCGCCGATCTCCGGCTTGGCTCCGGCACCCAGTCCCTTGGTCAGCTTCTCGCCGATCTGAATGGCCCGCTCTGCCTTGCAGAACTGCAACGCCTGCTTGTCCGTATTGACCCCGATAAATTCTACTCCTGCGATCTGCTCGTCTATCATCCGGTTTACCGCGTTATTGCCGGCTCCGCCGACTCCAATCACGATAATTCTGGCTGCGGATTCCGCATCATTCATCATAATTTCAAGCAAAATCTTGCCCTCCTGTTTTCCAGTCTATTTTTTATGAAACCACGCCTGCGGGCATGGAACTTCCAATTTTTCTCATACTATACATGATAACTTTTTTCCCGAAATTAATCAACCCTATTTATAACATTTCCAAAATTAATTTTTTCTATACGTCGTCTGTCCGCGCATTCTATGATGAAGGGTCGGGATTTCGCCGTTACTCTGTCGAATCAGCCTTTTCGAAACTGATAAATTTGGAATCTGCAGTATAATTTTCCATGTGCAGGGTACCGGAAAGGCCCTCTAAATCGCTGTAAATATCGTGCAGTCGTCCCATCTTGTTCTCCAGATCGCCGCTGCTTCCCAGGGCCACCTTCACGTCCCCGAAATACAGGGCCAGCGTCAGATCCGTTCCGAACTCGATTTTATCCGGGCTCAGCTCGTATTTTTTCAGCAGCTGGGTGATATTCAGGATACGGCTGAATATTTTATCATCCTCCACAGCCAGCTTCTGGTACATGGCTAGGGAAGTGAACCGGACACCGGAAATGCAGGGAATATTCTCCTTCACATCGACAGAGCTCTCCACCACCACGCCGTCCTTGTCAAAATAAAAATTCGAACCCATATAGGTCACGTAGCCGATGACGCTCTTTTCATAGACCCGGATCTTCACCTTGCCGGGACCCTGGAGGCTCACCTCGATCTTATCGACAAATGGAATCTCCTCTTTATTAAAATACTTGTATTTCAAATAGAGATAGAGCGAATTCTCTGTATACCGATCGGTAATGATCCGTTCCTGAATCTCCCGGGCGCTGTAAAAGCTGTTGCCGGTGATCTCCACTTTCCGGATTTTAAACAGGCTGATGACACCGACAGCCAAAAGGGCCAGTACCAGCAGCACCAAAATTGCTGTCAGCAGACCCTTTCCTCTTCGTTTCCTCACTTTTATTTTTTCACGTTCCCGAAATTTTAACATGCTTTTCACCTGATAAGTCTTTGTTTTGTCTAGTGTATCACAACTCCAAGCCCTTGCAAATCCCTGATTATATTTTCGTAGCCTCTGGCGATAAAGGGGTACTGGGAGATGCGGCTTTCCCCACAGGTCCCGGCCGCTGCGATACAGAGGGCCGCGCCGCCGCGAAGCTCTCTTGCGGCGAGGGACGCTCCCTGCAGTGTCTTTCCCCGAATCCATGCCGTTTCCCCATGAAGGGTGATGTCCGCACCCATTTTCCGAAGCTCTTCCACGATCTTAAAACGAGCTTCAAAGACCCGCTCGGTAATGCGGCTCTCTCCGGGCAGTCCGGCCAGTGCCGCCAGCAGAGGCGACTGCAGATCCGTCGGGAAACCCGGGTAGGGCGCAGTCTCCACTGTGAGACAGCAGGGCTTTCTTCTCTGCCGGGCGAGGGATACCCGGTCTCCTTCGGTTCGTACATCTACACCCATCGATCCAAGCACCGGCCACAGGCTGGTAAGCTGCTCCACCGGCACTTCCCAAAGCCGGATACTGCCGCCTGTGGCTGCCAGCAGAAGCATATAGGTTCCGGCCACGATCCGATCGGGCATCACCGTAAATTCCGTATCGTGAAGCTCCTGCTTTCCTTCTATCACAATGCAGTCTGTCCCCTCGCCCCGGATCCGTGCGCCCGCGCTTCGCAGGAAACGGCAGAGCTCGCCGACCTCCGGCTCCCGGGCCGCGCCGTGGAGGATGGTTTCACCCTCGGCCTTTACGGCCAGCAGGATTACATTTTCCGTCGCGCCCACACTGGGAAAGGGCAGATGAATTTCCGCGCCATGTGGTTTTTGGCAAGTTGCGTGGATTCCATTTTCTTCCAATTCTATTTCCGCGCCCATCTGCCGAAGGGCCGCAATATGGATATCCACAGGCCGTTTTCCGATAACACAGCCGCCCGGATAAGGCAGGCGTACCTCTCCCAGCCGCCCGAGAAGGCTTCCCAGCAGCATGATCGAAGAACGCATTTTCTCCGCATAAGCGCCTTCTGTCTGCAGGGATTTCAGATCCCGGGCGTCCAGAATCACAGTCCCGCGCTCTCTGCGCGCCCGACAGCCGCAGCCCTTTAAGAGCTCCAACATGGCCGCCACGTCCGTGATATCCGGGCAGTTTCTGAGCACTGTCAGGCCCCGGTGCAGCAGAACCGCGGAAAGTATCGGAAGCGCCGCATTTTTTGAGCCCTGAATGCGCGCTTCTCCCTGTAAGGGCCGACCGCCCTCGATATCCAGATAATCCATAAGTCCGCTCCCCGTCTCTGCTATACCATTAACATATGCCGTGCTCCCCGTGGGGGTGACTGCGGGATATATTCAGCGCAAGCCCCATTTCCGACAGAAGAAATAAAACCGAGGTACCGCCATAGCTGACGAAGGGCAGAGTGATGCCTGTGTTCGGAATCGTGTTGGTCACCACGGCGATGTTCAGTATCACCTGAATCAGGATGTGGCCCATGATGCCGGTCACCACCAGGCATCCGAACAAATCCTGCACATGGAGGGCGATGCTGTAGAGCCGCCAGACCAGCAGCACAAAAAGCAACATCAGAAGCACGGCCCCCACCAGGCCGAACTCCTCGCAGACAATGGAAAAGATCATATCGTTCTGGGCCTCAGGCACAAAGCCCAGCTTTTGAAGGCTGCCGCCGAAACCCACGCCGAAGAGCCCGCCGGATCCGATGGCGTAGAGACCCTGCATGGTCTGATAGCCTTTCTCGTAAGCCTCCGGATGCCGCCAGATAGCCAGCCGCTCCAGACGATAGGATTCCAGGCTCAGGAACACGGCCAGAAAGCCTGCGCCGCCCGCGCCAATGAAAACAAACCGGAGATACCCGGGACTGGCCACAAAAATCAGGATCACAGCAATGCCCATAATGATAATCGCGGTACTTAAGTTATTGGTTCCCACCAGGCCCACCAGCGGCAGGGTCGGCAGCATGACGCCCAGCATCTGCCACAGGGTCACGATCTTTTTACCCCGGCCGCTGATGACCCGGGCCAGCAATACGATGACCGCTACCTTGGCGAACTCCGAAGGCTGAAAGGACAGTGGGCCGATGGACAGCCACCGTTTGGATCCGTTATATTCATCGCCGAAGAACAGCACGGCCGCCTGCAGAACCAGGGAAATCAGATAACCCGGGACTGCCAGATTTTTCCACCTTCGAAAGTCGATACAGGATACCGCGTACATGGCCGCCAGCCCCAGGGACGTGGCCAGCAGCTGTTTTTTCAGATAATAAGCCGGGTCAGCGAATTTCACCTGACCGTTCCAGGCGCTGGTGCTGTAAAGCACAACAAGTCCGAATCCCGCCAGAATAAGCACCACCAGGCAGAGCCCGTAATCGGGAGCCCCGTTTCTCTGCTTCTTCTCTTTTCCGGCGGAATCCGGACCTGTCATAATACCTCCGTCCTGAGCCTTTTACACTCTGCTTTACTCACACCTGAATCACTTTCTTACAGCTTCAGCCTGATTCATACTTTTTCGCTCTTTTTATTCAGGAAGCGCACGGACGTAATCTTTGAACATTCTTCCTCTCTGCTCGTAGTTATCGAACATCCCCCAGCTTGCGCAGGCCGGAGACAGCAGCACCGCGTCGCCGCTCTCTGCCTTGTCGGCGCAGACCTGCACTGCCTCTTCCAGGCTCCCGGTAAATACGATGTTGGTAAAGCCATGCTTTTTCGCAGTTTCGGCAATCTGATTGGCGGTCTGGCCCAGCAGAACCAGCCATTTCACTTTATCGCCGAAGCACTCGATCCAGTCGTCGAAGGTCACATGCTTGTCGTAACCGCCGCCGATGACGATGGTAGGACGATTCATGGCCTGCACGGCCTTGATGGACGCATCGGTATTCGTTCCCTTGGAATCGTTGTAATAAGCGACGCCCTTCTTTTCCGCCACGAACTCGATGCGGTGTTCTACGGCTGTAAAGTTGATGACTGTCTCGCGGATATAGGGGAACGGTACGCCCATGGCTGCTGTAATGGCCACAGCCGCCATCACATTCTCATAATTATGGGTTCCGAGAAGCTTCAGCTCCGATATATCGCAAATTTTTGTCCGAACAGCCTCATCCGCATACACAATCGCCGTTCCATCCAGATACACGCCCTGATCCAGTATATGCTCCCGGCTGAAATACAGAACCGAAGCCTTGCAGGTCTCGCCGAAGCGGCGGGTCTCCTCGTCGTCATAGTTCAGCACACAGGTATCGTCCCTGGTCTGATTTTCCGCAATCTTCTCTTTTGTCTCTATATAGCATTTCATCGTATGATGACGATTCAGATGATCCGGCGTAATATTCAGAATAGCGCTGACTTTCGGATGAAAATTCTCGATGGTCTCCAGCTGGAAGCTGCTGATTTCCGCAGCGGTCACGCTGTTCCCGGTCATTTTCAGGGCCTCCTGGGTGTAGGCGGTTCCGATATTGCCCACCACAAAGACCTCCGGATAATAACTCTTAAAGATTTCGCCAACCAGGGTAGTTGTGGTAGTTTTCCCGTTTGTTCCGGTAATTGCCGCAATTCTGCCCTTGCCAAAATGGTAAGCCAGCTCCACCTCGCCCCAGATGGTTGCGCCATTTGCCCGCAGCTCCTCCACCAGCGGCAAATCCACCGGCACGCCCGGGCTTAAGACTACCAGCTCGGTCTCCTTCTTCAGTTCTTCCGGGAATGCGCCCAGCACAATCTTGCACTTGCTGCCCTCGGGGAGTCGTCCGCGTACCTCCGCCCCGGTCAGTTTTTCATTGCTGTCATAGAGGGTCGGCACTGCGCCCGCTGCCTCCAGAAGCTTCACGGCTCCGACGCCGCTGACGCCGCTGCCAATCACTACTATCTTCTTATCCGTAATCATTTTTCATATCCTCCTTAAAGCGCCAGTAAGCCCACCAGGCACAGCAGTGCCGTCACGATAGAAAATACCGCCACAACCCGGGTCTCGGACCAGCCGCCCAGCTCAAAATGATGATGAATCGGCGCCATCCGGAAGATACGCTTTCCGCCGGTCATCTTAAAGTAAGTTACCTGAATCATGACAGAGAGAATCTCCACCCAGTAAATCAGCGCCACGATCAGGATGAAAATCGGCATATCCATCATGTAGGCCGTGGCCGCCACGAAGCCGCCCAGAGCCAGGGAGCCAGTGTCACCCATGAAGACGCTGGCCGGGAATACATTGAAGAGCAGAAAGCCCATCAGGCTTCCCACCACCGCGCAGGTAATCGGGTGAATGCCGCTCTGCGTTCCCACTGCTACCACCGTGAAAAATACCGCAATCAGCACTGTAACGCTGGCAGCCAGGCCGTCCAGACCGTCCGTGAAGTTGGCGCCGTTGACTGTTCCGATGATGGCCAGGAAAGCCACCGGAATGGCAAGCCAGCCCAGATGCAGATAATGCCCCGGCCAGAAGGGAATCAGCATGGCCATGTCCCCGCCGGTCATTTTATAATAATAGAAAATGAACACGCCGGTCACCAGGAACTGGCCGAACATCTTCTGTCCAGGCGTCAGTCCCTCGGAGCGGTGCAGAATAATCTTAATATAATCATCCAGGAATCCGATGATGCCGAAGCCCACGGTCACAAAAAGAATCGGAATAATCTTCGGATAATCCTTCGCGTAAATCAGGGATGTGACAATGATGGCCGTCAGAATCATGACGCCGCCCATGGTGGGGGTTCCCGTCTTTTTCAGATGACTCTTGGGGCCCTCCTCGCGCTCTGTCTGACCGAACTTCATTTTGCGGAGCAGCGGAATCACGATGGGTCCCAGGGCCGCACTGATGACAAAGGAAATCAGAACCGGAAATATCAGTGTTTTCAAATTCATAACTTTTACCTCTCTATTATTTCTCTTACGACTATTCTGTAGTATAAGCCTTTTCTTCCGTTTTTTCAATGCCAAGATAGGGAAGAATATTCGTAAAGACATCTCTTATGACCGGAGCGGCGATGGTGCCGCCGTAGTAGACGCCCTGGGGATTGTGGATGATGCACATGGCCAATACCTCAGGATTATCCGCCGGGGCAAAGCCGATGAAGGAGGAAATGTACTTGTTCGTCCCCCTGGGCAGGGTCTGGGACGTGGCCGTCTTGCCACCGATGCGGCAGCCCTCGATGTACGCCTTTTTTCCGCCACCCTCTGATACCACCTTTTCCAGCAGGAATCGCATGATTTCGGAAGTCTCCGGCCGCACCACCTGTTTTCCTTTTGGCCAGGACAATTTTTTCAGAACCTTTCCCTCCTGATTTTCGATGGCCACGCCGAAATGGGGCGTGATCCGCCTGCCGCCGTTTACAATGGAGCTGACCGTCGCCGCCATCTGCATGGGCGTAATCTGAAAGGACTGGCCGAAAGACATAGTTGCCAGCTCTACCAGCCCAATATTTTCCAGCTTATGCATGATAATATTGGCTTCGCCGGGCAGATCGATACCAGTCTTCTCCATGAGCCCGAACTGCCGGAAATACCCGCAGAAATCCTCAGCTCCCACCCGCTGGCCAATGTCAATGAATGCCGGATTGCAGGAATTCTCAATGGCCTGTACAAAGGTCTCGCTTCCGTGCCCCCGCACCTTATGGCAGCGGATCCGCCGATCCTCCACCATACGAAAACCCGGACAGCTGAATCTGTCCTGTAGGCTGACCACACCCTTTTCCAACGCGGCCGCAGCTGTGACAATTTTAAAAATGGATCCGGGCTCGTAGGTGTCGTTGATGCTCTGATTCCGCCACATCTGATTGCGAAGATCCTGCTTCTGCTCTTCCGTAAGTGTCGCCGGATCCTGAGCCGTCCCTGCCAGATAGTCCGTCAGATCATAGGGATTGTTCAAATCAAACTCCGGTACATTGACATTGGCGTAGATTTCGCCGTTCCGGGGATTCAGCACCAGAATCGACACATAGGTGGCCTGCTTTTCCTCCCGGACCTTCTTCGCCGCCTGCTCCGCGTAGAGCTGAATATTGTAGTCCAGGCTGACTCTCAGATCTGCGCCCGGAACCGGCTCCACGCGCTCTTCGCCTGCGTCGGCCAGCTCGATTCCCCGGGCGTCGGTCAAGGTCAGAATGGTACCGTTCTGCCCCTGCAGATACGTATCATACCGGACCTCCAGGCCAATAATGCCCTGGTTATCGCTGCCGGTAAAGCCCAGAACCTTGGAAGCCAGGGAACCGTAAGGGTACGACCGCTTATAATCCTCATCTATCTTAACCCCCTTAAGCTCCAGAGCCCGGATGCGGTCGCCGGTCTCTTTATCCACATTTGCCTTGATACGCTCGATGGAGCTGTATTTCTCCACCCTTTTTCGAACCGTCTCCTCCGGCAAATCCAGTTCCCGGGATAGGGCCTCGATGACACCCTCCGGATCCCGGATCTGGCTATGTACCACTGACACGGTACACACGGTTCGGTTGGAGGCCAGCACCGTGCCGTTCCGATCGAGTATCCGGCCCCGTGCTGCCTTGATGCTCCGCTCCCGCTGGTGCAGATCTTCCGCCAGCTCCTGATAATAGTCCGCCTCAAAGACCATGAGCCTTACGAGCCTCACTACCAGTCCTATCAGCAGCAATACGCAGACACAAAACACCAGGCTCAGCTTTTTCCGGTTGTAGGTCCTGCTTTTCGGTTCTCTTTCTTTCATAAAAACCCCATAATCGGTTTGTTACAACCTATTATGGGGTCTCTGAATTTATTCTGTCTCAGCCGGGGTGCTTCCATCCTCGGGCAGAATCGGGCTTTCATAGCCGTTCAGCTCGCCGGTGTCTCCCTCGGCCTCCACCTCTTCCTCGGTGGGCATCTTCACGGTCTCACCGGTGTTCGGATCCACTAACGTGCCTTCCTCCACAGGCACCTCTTCCTCTGCCACTTCTTCCTTGGCTGCCTCTTCCGCGTTGGCCGCCTCCTCGGCTGCCACCTCCTCCTTCATATCCTCCGGAATCTCCGCTGTCGCGTAGATGTTCAGATATGGCATCGCCTCTTTCATAATATTCTTGAAAATCTCCTGGGCAAAGGCGCTGCTGGCCTGAGTAGCCGGGCTGTCTGCGTTGGGCTCGTCCACCACCACATAGCAGACCACCTGGGGATTGTCCGCCGGCGCAAAGCCGATAAAGGACACCAGGTATTTTCTGGCAGAACGGGGAACCTTTTGAGCTGTTCCAGTCTTGCCGCCCATGGTGTAGCCTGCCACACGGGCCTTTTTACCGGTAGGATTATTGCCATTGGCATCCGCGGTTCCATACATAGTATGATACAGGTACTGACGGATCAGGGAAGACGTTTTATTGGAAATGGTCTGACGCACCAGCACCGGATTCACAGTCTCCACGGTGCCGCCCTCCGCGTTCAGAATCTTCTTCACCACATGGGGCTGATAATAATAGCCGCCATTGATAACCGAAGAGAAAGCCGAAGCCACCTGGATCATGGAAGTATTGAAGCCCTGACCGAAAGAGCTGGTCGCCAGCTCTACCGGACCCATCGTATCTTTGGTAAATACAGTGGATGCATTGTTCGTCTCACCGGGCAGATCAATATTGGTCTTCAGACCGAAGTTAAAGATCTGCTGGTATTTCAGGAAATTGTCATAGCCTATCATGGCGCCCATCTGCATCAGGGCGTCGTTGCAGGAGAACATCAGTGATCCTTCCAGGGAAATAATACCGTGGCCGGTTTTCTTGGCGCACTTGATCTTGGGCTGACCCTGTACGATGACTTGGCCGCCATCGCAGAGGAAGGTGGTGGAATCATTCACCACACCCAGCTCAAGAGCTGCCGCCACAGTCATGGGCTTTACGGTAGAACCGGGCTCATAGCCGTCACTGATACAGAAGTTCCGCCACATCTGGTTCTTGGCGTCTAACTGCTCATCCTCAGACATGGCGTCCACCTCTTCCTGGGTCAGATATCCGTTGGCCACCAGGTCCTGGGGATTGTTCAGGTCGAAATCCACGTCGCCCGCCATGGCCAGGATCTCGCCGTTCTGGGGATTCATCAGCAGCACGCCGATGTTCTTGGCCGCCGGTCCCTCCACATTTTTATTGGTATAATCCTCGATAAATTTGTCGATATATTTCTCCGCGATGCCCTGCAGGGTCGCGTCGACAGTGGATACCACAGTATTACCGTCGGTCGCCTTCTTCACAGAGGTGGACTGCTCCAGATCCTCGTTCAGATATTTGTAGCTGCGGCCGTCGGTTCCGCTCAATGCGCTGTTGTACTCCTCCTCAATGCCGCTCTGCCCCTGCTCGCTCGAGACGGTGTATCCGAGCACATGACAGGCCAGGGAATTGTAGGGATACCGACGGATATAGGCGTCCTCGAACCAGACGCCCTTGATTTTGCTTCCGGCCTCCTTATCCTCCTGGACCGCCTTAAAATCCGCAATCTCGTCCTTGCTCAGCTGCTTTTTCAAAATGACGTAGCTGCTGTCCTTCCTGTCCTCCAGGGTCGTGCGGAGTTCCGGTTCATCCAGCTCAAAATATTGCACCAACGCCTTAATGGTAGGCTCCACGCAGTCCTTATCCGCATCCTCCTTGTCCTGATTCTGCCACAGTACCTTCGGATCCAGAATCAGATTGTAGACCTTCTCGCTGGTGGCCAGAATCGTGCCGTTGCGATCCAGAATATCGCCCCGTCGGAAGGGCAGGACGACACTGTTGGTATCCTGCTGGGCCAGCACCTTCTTTGTATACTTATCTCCGCTGGTCTTATTGATGTAGGCCAGTCTCACATTTACTCCAATCAGAGCAAGTACAATGAGCGCAAATACAAGCGCCAGCTTACGCTTCATACGGTTGGTAAGCAGCGCCTGCATCTGCGCTCTCGTTTTTCTTTTTTTCTCTGTACGATTGTTCAAATTACTCACCTGCTAATCGTGCCAAGCACTCCCTTAAGTCCGCTCTGGTCCTTCGGAATGTCGGCATACTGCTTTACGTAATCGCTCCCCTCGTTGTCGTAAAGTACTACCTGATCCTCATTTGCGTATACCATGCCAAGCTCGTTGACTGCGATATCCCGAATCTTCTCCAGATCCACAGAAGTGGTCACCCGGTTGTATTCGTCATCGTTCTCATCCTTCAGCGTGGAAAGCTGTGTCTCCAGAGCCGCGATATTCTTGGCCCGGGCGGTATTGTCCGCCTGCAGCTGCAGGTATCCTACGCAGACCCACATGGCCACGCCCAGGGCCGCCGCCAGGAACAGGACATAGCCGATACCCATACGCTGCTCCGGCTTTGTTCTGCGGGAGGTCTGGACGGAAAGCTGCTTTCCCCGGCTCTGCCGCCGCTCCGGCTCCCGGAGCTTCCGGACCGTCGCGCCCTCCACGCAGGCGCTCTGCCGTCTGTCCGCGTCCGTTCTTCTCTCTGTTCTTTTTTTTGTATAAATGCTTCTGATCTCTGCCATTTTTTACGCTTCCTGACTCCCGATCCGCTCAAAGACGCGAAGCTTCGCGCTCTTGGATCGTTTATTGTATTCCAGCTCCTCCGCACTCGGAGCAATCGGCTTTCTAATCGGTGACCTGCCCTTCGGTTTTTTACCACACACACACACAGGAAAGTTAGAAGGGCAGGTACAGGGATTTTCATTGGTTTTAAATATAGTCTTTACGATCCGGTCTTCCAGGGAATGGAAGGTAATCACACAGATTCTGCCGCCCGGATTCAGCAGCTCTATCATATCGTCCAGCGAATTCTTCAGTACCTCCAGCTCCTGGTTGAGCTCGATGCGGATCGCCTGGAAGGTCCGCTTGGCCGGATGGCCGCCCACTGCCCGGATCTTCGCCGGGATCGCTGCTCTTATGATCTCAGTCAGCTCGCCTGTGGTCTCAATGGGCTTTTTCTCCCGGGCTGCCGCGATATGCTTGGCGATATTGGCCGCGAACTTTTCTTCGCCGTAATCCCGGATGACCCGGTAGAGCTCATGCTCCGTATAGCCGTTGACAATATCCCGGGCTGTCTTCGTCTGACGCTGATCCATACGCATGTCCAGGGGCGCGTCCACCCGATAGGTGAAGCCCCGATCTGCGGCGTCCAGCTGATAGGAGGAAACTCCCAGATCCAGCACGATACCATCCACATGGTTGATGCCAAGGTTCTGAAGCTCCCGGCGCATATTACAGTAATTGCTCCGGACAATCGTCACCCGATCGCCGAATTCTTTCAGTCTCTCTCCCGCTGCCGCGATAGCGTCCGCATCCTGATCGATGCCGATGAGCCTTCCCTTGTCGGAAAGCTGCTTACAGATCTCGTAAGAATGTCCGCCGCCGCCCAGCGTGCCGTCTACGTATATTCCATCGGGACGGATATGCAGTTGTTCGATCGTCTCATGCAGTAAGACGGATACATGTGAAAATTCCATGTTTTCCCCTTTTTGTTAAATATCCAGACCAAGCTCTGTCAGCTGACCTGCAATCTCGTCCATGTCAATCTCTTCGTAATTGTTGTTCTCGTTCCACTTCTCCTCGCTCCAGATCTCGATACGGTTCAGGAGTCCGGCCAGTACAACGTCCTTCTCGATCCCCGCGAACTTTCGTAAGGTCGCCGGAATCAGTACTCTTCCCTGCTTGTCAAATTCACAGGAAGTGGCGCCTGCGGTCAGAAAACGTACAAAGGAACGCGCATTCTTATTGGTCATAGGGAGCTGCTTCAGCTTCTCTTCGTAGCTTTCCCACTCTTTCATGGGAAATACGAAAAGGCAGCCATCCAGCCCTCTGGTCACGATACACTCGTCACCGAGCTTCTCCCGAAACTTTGAAGGAATGATCAGCCTGCCCTTGGTGTCTACCGTATGGTTGTATTCGCCCCGGAACATAGCGTCACCCCACTTTCATCGGTTTTGGTTCCTGATTCACCACTTAAATGCACGTTAAAACCACTTTCCACCACTCTTCACCACTCATGAATTAATAATATCTTAATTTTTCCCAAAAAGCAAGACCTTTTTCTGTGTAGTTTGCACAAACGCAAAACAACAATATCTTGTTTTTTATTGTTTTTACATACACAAGATATTGTTGTTTTATTGCGATATCCTGTTCTGTTTTTCCATCCTTTTACATAATTCTTCAGAATTCCTTAAGTTTTTCTTCTTATATAAAAGCCGATCCCCCCACTCAAAGCGCTGATTCCCAGTACAATCAGCATCACATGGGAATACTCCCCCGCCAGCCAGGCGATATATTCCCAGGATTCACCCATGAACGCACCCAGAGATACCAGAAGAATATTCCAGATTAGAGTGCCCGCCGTGGTGTACAGAAAAAATAAGGAAAATTTCATCCGGCTCATGCCTGCCGGAATTGAGATCAGGCTTCGCACCACCGGGACACAACGGCAGAAAAAGACCGTAATCCGCCCCTTACTCCGGAACCAGGCGTCCGCCTTCGCGATATCTTCCCCCTTCAGGCGGAGAATCTTCCCAACCTTTCCATCCACCAGCTTCGTCAGACGTTCCCGGTTCAGCAACGCGCCCACTCCGTAAAGCACCACAGCTCCTGCCAAAGATCCCAATGTGGCAAAAAACACCACTCCCGGAATATGCAAGGATGTATGGATGGTCAGAAACCCACCAAAGGGCAGAATCACCTCCGAGGGAATCGGCGGAAACACATTTTCCAGGAAAATCAGGAAAAAGAGCCCGGGATATCCATACTGCTCCATGACTGATAAGATCAGACTTTTCAAGGTGTTTCCTCCCGCATGTAAAATCGCTTTCTTGGCCTATTTTATGCGCATTGAAACCTATTTAGGCTATTTTAATCTGAGAATTTACATTTTCATCCGGGTATGCTATAGTATACTGTGAATGTTTGAAGAGAAGAACGTGTTAAGGAGGATATAGATAAAATGAAATTAGGTATTGTGGGTCTGCCGAATGTCGGCAAGAGTACCCTGTTTAATTCCCTGACTAAGGCTGGCGCAGAATCCGCCAACTACCCATTCTGTACCATTGATCCCAATGTGGGCGTGGTTGCAGTACCGGACGCCCGTCTGGGACTGCTGGCAGATATGTACCATTCTGCTAAAGTAACTCCGGCTGTCATTGAGTTCGTGGACATCGCCGGACTGGTAAAGGGCGCGTCCAAGGGCGAGGGCCTGGGCAATCAGTTTCTGGCCAATATCCGCGAAGTAGACGCTATCGTACATGTAGTCCGCTGCTTTGAGGATCCCAATGTCATCCATGTAGACGGCAGTGTGGATCCCATCCGCGACATTGAGACGATTAATCTGGAACTGATTTTCTCCGATCTGGAGATTCTGGAACGCCGTATCTCCAAGACGGTCCGCGGCGCCCGCAATGACAAGGCGCTGGCTAAGGAGCTGGAACTTCTGAACCGCCTGAAGGCCTGGCTGGAGGATGGAAAAATGGCGTCCGGCTTCACCACTGACGACGAGGATGAACAGGTATGGCTCAACAGCTATAACCTGCTAACCTACAAGCCGGTGATCTTCGCAGCCAATGTAGGCGAGGACGATCTGGCCGACGACGGCGCGTCCAATCCCCATGTGGAAGCCGTTCGAAAGTACGCAGCTGAGAATGGCAGCGAAGTATTCGTTATCTGCGCTCAGATTGAAGAAGAAATTTCTGAACTGGATGACGATGAAAAGGCCATGTTCCTGGAAGATCTGGGATTAAAAGAATCCGGTCTGGACAAGCTGATCCGCGCAAGCTATCACTTGCTGGGCCTGATCAGTTACCTGACTGCCGGAGAAACCGAAACCCGCGCATGGACCATTACCCGGGGCACCAAGGCGCCCCAGGCAGCCGGCAAGATTCATTCTGACTTCGAGCGTGGCTTTATCCGTGCCGAGGTGGTAAACTATCAGGATCTGCTGGACTGCGGCAGCTACTCCGCAGCCAAGGAGAAGGGCCTGGTAGGTCTGGAGGGTAAGGATTATGTGGTGAAGGACGGCGACGTAATTCTGTTCCGTTTTAATGTATAAATAAGTTTATTAATCATTTCGAAGGCAAATGAAAGGGAGCGGCCATGATGATATGGCTGCTCCCTTTCGTTTGCATACTCGTTTATGCGTTCTACGCACTCTGAAATGATTACTGCTGTTTCGCCAGCGCTTCCACCTTGTCCCTCTGCAGCAGCAGATTGAAGCCTGCCGGGTTCAGTGCGAAGCCCTTGGCATTCTGAATCAGCGGCGGAACCAGCTTCTGGAAAGGCGCGGCCAGCGCCTGCAGCTTCCGGGGATTCTTCTGGCGGAATTTTTCAAACTCCCACAGGTCTGAGAAAATCGGCTGGATGATGTCGCCTGCCGGATTCTTCAGATAGGGAACCTTTACATCCGGGTTCGGCTTGGTCAGATCCAGCGGTCCCTTCACATCGGTAATATCAATTGCCAGCACAAAACGGGAACGCTTCAGATTTGCGATCAGCTCCTGCTCCATCTCCCGTAAACGGGCGGTCCGCTCCGGATCCGGCGTATTCTGATTTGACCGTCTCAGTTCCTGTAAAAAATATACAGCCGTCAACTGCAGGGAATCGTTCATCACCGGCGGCATATTGTCCTTCTGCTCCGGCTTTTTCACGGTTACCACACTGCTCAGATCCAGATAGCAGAAGCCGGAACCATTGTGGAAGGCCACCCGGTTGATTCCGGTCAGGTAAAGGCCGGTATAAAAAGCGGACATCTTATCCTTTACAATCTCTGTCACCACTGTCGGATACTGCTGTTCCTCCAGCTTCTCCGCGTAATCCTTCGCGTCCTGTTCATGTTCAAAAATTGCCACCTGATCGTCAAAGGTCTCCGCATCACACTCTGCATAAGGCAGATTCGTTGCCTTGGAAATCAGAACATAAAAATGCTCCAGTTTCTGTAAATTTTTTATCATCAATCGATTATCTGTACTCATAACCTATGTCCCTCTTTCCGATAACCTGTCACGGCATCATTTCTTACTATTTTACCAGAAGCCGGACTGCTTGACAAGGCGCAGTGCCGCACCCCTTTTCTCATTTCTTCCGGGTTCTGCGCTTCGGCTTGATGGCTTCCCCGTAGTTTCGAATAATAACTTCCTTGCCCCGGCGCTTCTTCGGGTCAGAATTGATGGCGCGGCGCACGTCGATCTCTTCGATCAGGAAACCCTCGTACAGCTCCTGAATCAGCTCCGTGTTGTGGTTGGTCAGCATACAGGACACGCCTTTTTCCGTCAATCTCCGGAACAAAGCAGCCAGTCTGCGATGCTCTTCCTCGGTAAATCCTTCCTTGGTGTAGGAATCAAAGGATGTGGGATTCAGGGGCGCATAGGGGCTGTCAAAATAGACGAAATCGCCCGCTTTTGCCTCTGTAAGAGCCTGCTCGAAATCCTGGCAGGTGATGGTCACTGACTTCAGATAAGCAGAAATAGCCTTGATATTCTCCATATCCATGGAGCGGACCGACTGCTTCTGGTTCCAAGGGACGTTAAACTCTCCCTTTGTGTTGACCCGGTAGAGGCCATTGAAGCAGTGTTTATTCAGATAAATGAACAGGGCTGCCATCTCTGTGTCGTAAGAATGGCTCAAGCGCTTTTCATTATAGCTGCTTCGCATGTCGTAATAGAATTCCCGGGTGCAGGTGACCTTGTCAAGCTCCATCAGCTTCTCCAGAATCGCGTCCAGATGGTCGCGGATCTCGGTGTAGGTGTGAACCAGCTCCTGATTGATATCGTTGATGTGGGCTCCCTCCGGCGCCAGGGACAGCACCAGCGCCCCGCCGCCCACGAAGGGCTCGTAATATGCATTGTAAGTATCCGGCATACGGATATAGAGCTGCTCCAGCATCTGCCGCTTGCCGCCGGCCCATTTGACAAATGGAACCATGGTCGTCGTATTCATAACATTTCCCCGTTTTTCTTTGTATTTATCTGGTGCGGACCTTTAGAATTTCCTGATACTTTCCTCTTCGCCGCCGTCCTTGTCGATGGCGCGGATCTCCACGTCGTAGCCGCCATTTCCCACCTGTACGTGGACCCGATCGCCGACTTTATGGCCCAGCAGGGCTTTGCCCAGTGGCGACTCGATACTGATGCGGCCTTCCAGAGAATTGCCCCGGATGGATGTGACGATCTTGACCTCTTCGGTCTCGTCCTCATCCTCGTAGTAGAGCAGAACCTTGGTATCCATGCCGACCTCGTCTGCCTTGGAATGGTCCTCCACCACTTTCGCGGTCCGCAGCATTCTCTCCAGATAGCGGATCCGGCTTTCATTCTGATTTTTGTCCTTCTTGGCCGCGTAATATTCGAAATTTTCGCTCAGGTCTCCATGCGCCCGGGCTTCCTTGACCGCTTCGATGGCCTCTTTCCGGACCACCAGCTTCCGGTGCTCGATTTCCTGCTGAATTTTTTCCACATCCTGCTTCGTCAGCTGTTCCCGCATGCCTATTCCTCTCCTTCACTCATCTGTCCGCCACAGCTGCTGCGCATGGTGCGAACCGAAATTCCATTTACTTCCACACGGTCGTCCACCGGAATCACCAGGCACTGTCTGCCGTCGATGATACGGGTCTCCACCAGATCCGTGCGCTCCGGATTCACCTGAATCACCACATCCGGAGCCTTGATTTCAAATTTTCTGGTATTCATTACATTGGATGCCAGGAACTCCGTATTTGCTCCGGAAGATTCCTCATAGCGCTCCTCGAGCTCTTCCATCTTCTCTGCTTCCACGCCGCTCTCGGCAAAAAGGTGTTTCACTTCAGCCTTGCTCAGCACCAGAGGCTCTGGCTCATCCTTTTTCTCCTCAGCCATCTCATACAGCTTCTCGTGGATATTGCGGACTGCCACGTAGTCGCATTCTTCACCCAAAGTCTCTTCAATCATGGCATTGAAGGTGTCCTTCTGGTCTGCCGCTGTCAGCGGCGTACCGCAGCCGAACATGCCTTCCACGAAATCATCCTTCAGTTCCTCCGCGTTCTTGGAATAGTAAAGCATACTATGTAAATCCGTGCTCCGATCCTGAAAGGCCGGAAACAGAAAGCCTGCCATGGGCAGCTCCACCAGCCAGTCCCGGACACGGGAAGCGAAACGATTGCTCTCCGCATCGTAGCTTAAGCCCGCCTTGGACAGGTTCACCGGACAAATGGTGCAGAGCAGATATTCATATACCTCGTCGGAAGCATCAAACATCTCCTCATTATCTGAGGCCTTGCCCGGCACATCGTACATGCCGTGTACCAGCAGAATCAGATAATTCTCGCCATATTCATAAGTCTCTATGATTTTATCATAAAACTGCTCCAGAAGCACGTCGTCTTTCAGCTTACTGTCACGAAGCTTCAGCAAAAATTCCTGCTGCCCACCTTCCATCTCCGCGTCCAGCGGGAATTCCAGATTGACCAGGTTCTTTCCCACCGTGCCGGACAGGCTCTTCCGAAAAATCTCAAAATACTTAAAGCACTCCTCCTCCGACTGGGAGAGAAAGGCTTCCTTCATCTCACTTTTTTTATTCTTCTCGCCGTCCACATAACAGGCGCAGAGTCTGGTCAGCGCACAGTTCTGGGGCGTAAACTGCTTTTTGATTTCCGCAATTTCTTTTTTATTCATGTAAAAATTCACTCCTGAATCTGATTTTCTCTTAGGATACTCTGTTTTTCTTCCGCTGAATATCATTCCTCTGCAGACAAAATTTCCTCTATCCAGCCGCGTACCTCATCGGACAGATTTTCAAACAGGTAGTTTTTGCCACCTGCCGGCTTCTGCTCCATGGTCTCCCGAAGCTCGCTTCCGGTCACCTCCACCAGTTCCCGTAGGCCTGACGCAGAAAGTCGGCTGGCTCCCTGGCCCATGATAATCACCTGCTCCAGGCCGTCTGAGGTGGCTACCGTCACCTGATACTTCCGTCCCAGCTCGTGAACCGTCTTCTCAATATACTGGTCTGCCGTCTCGGCTTCTTTTGTATACACCACATGAATGTTGTGATACTTGAAGATCTCCCTCGTGCCACCCTCGACCCGATAGGCATCGAAGACCAGAATCAGGGTGCAGCCCAGAGCACCCTGCAGATTGCTCAGGATGTCCATGAGTTTTCCTCTGGCAGCTTCCATGTTAATCTCTGACAGAGCTTTCAAGTCCTCCCAGGCGAAAATGATGTTGTATCCATCCACCAGAAGGTATTCCTTTTCCTTCTTGCGAAGCTTAATTTCCCGTTTTCCGGTATCCTCCGGCTCCTTCCGGAAGCTGCGCTCCACACGGCCCACGCCCTGGCGATCCCGCCGGATCGGGCCGTAGGTCCGCTCGAAGATCGCATCCAGTTCCTTCGGATCCACCGCGCCCAGAGACGACTGGCTTCTTCTGGCTGTCTCAAGTCCCGCTTCCTTCGGCTCTTTCTTTGGCCGCAGCACACCATCCACCTGCATATAGGAAAAGACCTGGTTCCAGGGCACATAAAAGCCCGCGCCGTGGGCGCAGAATACTGAACCGGTGGGATTCAGAATATCCGCCTCGGAATCATAGCCCATGGCCGCGATCACCTCGTCCGCATTTGCGCAAGGGCCGTAACCCTTCAGGGCACAGGACAGATGTCCCAGTCCCCGGGTGTAGGCAGTTACCTCCGCCGCATATCCCTGCATCTGTGATACCGGCGCACTCCCCTTTAATACCATCTGGCCGTTCTCATTTTCCGGCTCGGAGAAAGTACCAGTCATCTTCTGAATATCCGTCATGGCCCGTCCCAGCTTATCCGCCGGAATCGTCAGCCGGAACTCATAGAAAGGCTCCAGAAGTACGCTTTTCGCCTGCTTCAGTCCCTGCCGCACCGCCCGGTAGGTGGCCTGGCGGAAATCGCCGCCTTCCGTATGCTTGGCATGGGCACGACCCGCCACCAGCGAAATCTTCATATCGGTGATCTCAGAGCCTGTCAGCACGCCCGGATGGCTTCGCTCGGCCAGGTGTGTCAGAATCAGTCTCTGCCAGTTCCGATCCAGCACATCTTCACTGCACCGGCTCTCAAACACCAGGCCGCTTCCCCGCTCGCCCGGCTCCAGAAGCAAATGTACCTCCGCATAATGACGCAAGGGCTCAAAATGTCCCACGCCCTCCACCACATTTTCAATGGTCTCTTTGTATACGATACTGCCTGCGCCAAATTCCACCGGAACACCAAAGCGCTCCTGTATCAGGCTCTTCAAAATCTCAATCTGTACCTCGCCCATCACCCGCACGTGAATCTCCGAGAGTTCTTCCTGCCAGACCACATGGAGCTCCGGGAGTTCTTCCTCCAGCCTGCGAAGCTTCTGTAAAAGTTCCTGAAGATTGCAGCCATCCGGAGGCAGAAGCTGATACGTCAGAACCGGCTCCAGTGCGGGAACTGGGCCTCTTCCTTCCATTCCCATGCCTTCACCAGCCCAAGTTCTGGAAAGACCTGTCACGGCACAGACCGTACCCGCGGGTGCCTCCTGCACAGCCTCGAAGCTGCCGCCGGAATATAGCCGAATCTGATCTGCCTTCTCCTCCCAGCTCTCGCCGTCTGTCTCGCCCCGAATGAGCTGTTTTACCTTCAGGGAACCGCCTGTCACTTTCAGATAGCTTAAGCGATTTCCCTGTTCATCCCGGCCAATTTTGTATACACGGGCGCCGAATTCCGCCGGATACATCGGCTGCTCCATATAGCGCGCCATGTCATCCAGGAACTCCTGCACACCTTCGTCCTTCAAAGCCGAACCAAAATAACAGGGGTAAAGTTGCCGCTTCTTTATCTGATGGGCAATACTTTCCGCGCTCAGCGTTCCCTCTTCCAGGAATTTCTCCAGTAACGCCTCGTCACAGACCGCCACATCTTCCCAGATATCCGTCCTGGCCCGATCCGCCGTAAAATCCACACAGCGTCCGTCCAGCGCGTCCTTCAATTCCGCCAGGAGCGCCGCTCGATCCGTTCCGGGCTGATCCATTTTATTGACAAATAGAAAAACCGGAATCCGGTACTGCCGCAAAAGCTTCCAGAGGGTACGCACATGGGCCTGCACGCCATCCGCGCCGTTGATCACCAGGATGGCGTAATCCAGCACCCAGAGGGTACGCTCCATCTCTGCCGAAAAGTCCACATGTCCCGGCGTATCTAAGAGCGCCGCTTTCCAGTCCCCCAGCTGAAGCTGCGCCTGGCTTGCAAAAATCGTAATGCCTCTGGCCCGCTCCAGACTGTGTGTATCCATATGGGCGTCGCCATGATCCACGCGGCCCGCCTTCCGAATGGCGCCGCACCGGTAAAGCATGGCTTCCGCCAAAGTTGTCTTTCCTGCGTCCACATGGGCCAGGATTCCGATTGTCGTTCTCTTTTCCATACATTCAAACCTCGGATTCCATTCTAACACAAAATGTGTGTTCGGGAAAGAGATTTCTTTTATCTGACCAACGCCCTCGCTTCTCTCAGCTTTATACAGTAATGCGAATATGTAAACTGCGTCAGCAGCCAGATAACGGATACTACTACCACTGCAAACATCCCTGTATCAAAATACAAATTCGCTACCATCGTTCCCACCAGCAGAACCGGAATCGTCCGATTCACCGTCATATAGGCCTTGTAAGCACTCTGGTATATAATCTCTTTCTCCGCTTCATCGCAGCTCTCCAGCCACTGCTCCTGAAACTTCAGTGAAGACGGTTCTCCCTTTTTCTCCGGATGGGTCTTCTGAAGCAGCTTCACATAACGAATCTGCCAGAAATACTCATAGATAAAGCAGGCGATAAACACGATGCAAGCTGCCAGGAAACGAAATGCATGGCCGTCGCTTGTAATATACTTCATAGAGTAGCCGAAGGTCAAAACCAGAATACTGAGTACCTGAGATACCACACTTACATTCATTCCAAAGGCCCCTTCTTTTTCTTCCTCATATTCCAGCCGATCGCATTCTTCATCCTCCGCTGTCTGCTGCTTTTCACAGGTCGCTTTCAGCCTCCGGTAACTGGTCTCCCCCAGAATCACAGATCCTGCAAAAATAATTCCCAGAAGCGGTGCCAGCACGCTTTGAATCAGCACAGTGATTCCCGCCATGTCAATTCCGATTCCGTACGCTTTGGCTGCCTCATAAATGCCTCCGGAAACGCCACCCAATATGCCTCCTATCACCATCGCAACCGCAATAATCTTCAGACCATTTTTATAGCTATTCGTTTTCTTCTCTTTCATCTTCCCCATCCTCCTTATACCGGAAAATATCCTCTACCTGTACCTCGCAAATCATCGCCAGCTTCAAAGCCAATGTCACCGATGGCGAATAATCGCCCCGTTCAATCAGACTGATCGTCTGCCGGGACACCCCCGCCTTCTTCCCCAGCTCCGTCTGATTCAGATTCAGCCGGGAGCGGTATTCCTTCAATCGATTTAATAACGGCATAATGTTCAGCTCTCCTTTGTATTTGACAACTTTTCTTGTCATCATTATCATAACATTGACAAGTATAGTTGTCAATGTTACGATAAGTTTTTTCTCTAAAAAACTAATAGTTTTTTTGTAAGCGTCAAATAAAACAGTGTATAGAAAAATAACCGTCAGCCTTTTATACTAAAAGGTCAACGGTTATCGACAGAATTCTTTTACAAGA
>NZ_JAOQKC010000039.1:0-10697 GCF_025567165.1 Laedolimicola ammoniilytica | reverse complement strand
TGGTTCTATCTTACTCTTTCTGAACATGAAAATACCCCCCATATAGGACTTTTATATTTCATTGTCCTATATGAGGGTAGCATATCACCGACCGCGTATCGCGCGGGAAAGCATTTGCCGGGGGCTGTTGCCGCGTCGTTACATAAAAACCGGAAAATGATAAAAAACAGAAGCTGCTGTTCACAGTAACAAACAGCAGGGCAGAACCACGCAATTTTATGCAAAATACTTGATTTTTAAGGGGAACCCATGCTATACTACTAAAATGACTGTAAGTATGTAAAAATATACACAGATAATTCGTGGAAGGTGTCCTACACCCCACACTTAAGGAGGAAAATAGAACATGAGTTTACAGGTTGAAAAATTAGAGAAGAACATGGCGAAGCTGACCATCGAAGTTCCCGCTGAGAAAGTAGAAGCGGCGCTTCAGAACGCTTACCTGAAGAATAGAAAGCAGATTTCTGTTCCGGGCTTCCGTAAGGGCAAAGTTCCGCGTCAGATGATCGAGAAGATGTATGGACCGTCCATCTTCTATGATGACGCAGTAAACGCAATGATTCAGGAAGCATATCCGGAAGCAACCAAGGAGTGCGATCTGGAGATCGTATCCCGCCCGGACGTAGAAGTCGTACAGATTGAGAAGGGCAAGCCCTTCATTTTCACCGCAGAAGTAGCAGTAAAGCCGGAAGTAACCCTGGGCCAGTACAAGGGCATCGAGGTAGAGAAGGCTGACACCACAGCGACGGATGAAGAAGTAGCGGCAGAGATCGACAAGGAGCGCGAGGCGAACTCCAGAACCATCACCGTAGAGGACAGAGCAGTTCAGGACGGCGATATGACCGTGATCGACTTCGAGGGCTTCGTAGACGGAAAGGCATTCGAGGGCGGCAAGGGAACAGATTACCCGCTGACCATCGGTTCCGGCGCATTTATCCCGGGCTTTGAGGAGAAGCTGGTAGGCGCTGAGATCGGCAAAGAAGTAGAAGTAGACGTGACCTTCCCGGAGGAGTACCACGCAAAAGAGCTGGCAGGAAAGCCGGCAGTATTCAAGTGCACTGTGAAGGAGATCAAGGTAAAAGAGCTTCCGGAGCTGGATGACGATTTCGCTCAGGACGTATCTGATTTCGATACTCTGGAGGAGTACAAGGCAGACGTTCGCAAGAAGGTAGAGGAGAAGAAGGCTGCTGACGCGAAGGCAAAGAAGGAAGACGCTGTCATTGAGAAGATCATCGAGGGCGCAACCATGGAGATTCCGGACGCTATGGTGGAGACACAGGCAGAGCGTATGGTGGATGAGTTCGCGCAGAGACTGCAGATGCAGGGTCTGTCCATGGAGCAGTACATGCAGTTCACAGGCGGCAATGTACAGGCTATGGTAGAGCAGTCCAAGCCCCAGGCCCTGAAGCGCATCCAGAGCCGTCTGGTACTGGACGCAGTCGTAGCAGCAGAGAACCTGACCGCGACCGACGAGGAAGTGGACGCAGAGCTGGGCAGAATGGCTGAGCAGTACAAGATGGAGACAGAGAAGCTCAAAGAGATGTTCGCTGAGGAAGATCTGAAGAGCATCCGCGACGACCTGGCAGTTCAGAAGGCAGTAGAACTGGTAACTGACGCAGCAGTAGAGAAATAAAAAGGATTGATTGAATATGGCAAATATGAGTTTGGTACCTTATGTCATTGAGCAGACCAGCCGGGGAGAGCGTTCTTACGATATCTATTCCCGCCTGCTGAAAGACCGGATTATCTTTCTGGGGGAGGAAGTAACAGACGTATCCGCAAGCCTGATCGTATCCCAGCTCCTGTTTCTGGAGTCTGAGGATCCGAACAAGGACATCAGCCTGTATATCAACAGCCCGGGTGGTTCCGTCACTGCCGGCATGGCGATCTATGACACCATGCAGTATATCAAGTGCGATGTATCCACCATCTGTATGGGCATGGCGGCCAGCATGGGAGCATTCCTTCTGGCAGGCGGCGCAAAGGGCAAGCGTATGGCGCTTCCCAACGCTGAGATTATGATTCACCAGCCCTCCGGCGGAGCACAGGGCCAGGCTACAGACATCAAGATTGTAGCGGATCATATTCTGAAGACAAAGAAGAAGCTGAACGAGATTCTGGCGGCCAACACAGGACAGCCGCTGGAGGTTATCGCTGCAGATACCGAGCGCGACAATTATATGAGCGCGGAGGAAGCAGTCGCGTACGGCCTCATCGACAGCATTGTAACAAAGAGACAGTAACATAGAGGAAATTGTTGAATGGCTAGAATTAGTGATGATAAGGTGAGATGTTCTTTCTGCGGAAAGACGGGCGACCAGGTACGAAAGATGATATCCGGCCCCAGCGGAACCTATATCTGTGACGAGTGCGTGGAGCTCTGCGCCGAGTTGATCGAAGAGGAATTCGAGCATGACGAGGAACAGGAGGAAGAGGTCCGCGAGCAGATCAATCTGCTGAAGCCCAAGGAGATCAAAGCAGTCCTTGACGATTATGTCATCGGCCAGGAGGAAGCCAAGAAGGTACTTTCCGTGGCAGTCTATAATCACTACAAGCGGATTCTGGCGATGGAAGATAAGAAGGATGACTCGGACGTGGAGCTGCAGAAGAGTAACGTGCTGCTGCTGGGACCCACCGGTTCCGGTAAGACCTTACTGGCCCAGACCATGGCTCGCCTTCTGAATGTTCCGTTTGCCATCGCGGACGCCACCTCACTGACAGAGGCCGGCTATGTGGGCGAGGATGTGGAGAACATTCTGCTGAAGATCATTCAGGCAGCGGATTACGATATTGAACGTGCGGAGCACGGCATTATCTACATCGACGAGATCGACAAGATCACCAGAAAGTCTGAGAACCCGTCTATTACCCGGGATGTATCCGGCGAGGGTGTACAGCAGGCACTGCTGAAGATTCTGGAGGGAACCATCGCTTCCGTACCGCCCCAGGGCGGCAGAAAGCACCCCCATCAGGAACTGATTCAGATTGACACCACGAATATCCTGTTCATCTGCGGCGGAGCCTTCGAGGGTCTGGAGAAGATCATCGAGCACCGGATGGATCGCAGAAGCATGGGCTTCGGCGCATACCTGGGCCGTCCCAATGAAAATGAGGAGATCGGTCATCTGCTTCATGAGATGCTCCCGGAGGATCTGGTGAAATTCGGTATGATCCCCGAGTTTGTGGGCCGTCTGCCGGTGACCGTAGCCCTGGACGCACTGACCAGGGACGACATGGTACGAATTCTGGTGGAGCCGAAAAATTCCATCGTAAAGCAGTATAAGAAGCTGTTTGAACTGGACGGCGTGAAGCTGTCCTTCGAGCGGGAGGCCATTGAGGCCATTGCGGAGCAGACGGTAAAGCGGAAGACGGGAGCCAGAGGCTTGCGTTCTATTATGGAAGGTATCATGATGGATACCATGTACGAGATTCCGTCAGATGACAGCATCACCAACTGCATGATTACAAAAGAAGTTGTGGAGGGAACAGGCACGCCTGTGACCGCCAGCAATGAGATAAAAGCCCGGGCATAACCCCCGGAGTCAGAAAGAGTTCCGCTTGCGGGACTCTTTCGTGCATCAGATAAAAAGAAAAATACGAAAGAGAAGGTGGAAAAATATGTCAGAATTAATTGAAACCCTGCCCGTGGTAGCACTACGCGGAATGACCATCCTTCCCGACATGGTAATACATTTTGACGTGAGCAGAGAACGTTCCGTGAAGGCCATTGAGGAGGCCATGCTGCGCGACCAGAGAGTCTTTCTGGTGACCCAGAAGGACGTACAGGTGGACAATCCGGGATCGGAGGATCTGTACCGGATCGGTACGATCGCTTCGGTAAAGCAGGTCATCAAGATGCCCCAGAAAATCATCCGGGTGCTGGCGGAAGGCCTGGAACGCGGGGAATGGTCTCATTTTTCAGAGGAAGGGGAGTATCTGGAGGCGGAAATCATCCGGTTCGAGAAGGATACGGAGCTTGAGGCCCTTCCGGAGACCGCAAGAGAGGCCATGACCCGCAACCTGGCTGAGATCTTCAGCCTCTATTGCCGGGAAAATGGAAAAATGGGCAAGGATACGGAGCGTCAGATTCTGGAGGAGCATGAGCTGGAGAAGCTGATGAGCCAGGTGATCATCAATCTGCCCCTGTTTTACGAGGATAAGCAGAAGCTTCTGGAGGCCGTGAACCTGTCCGACCGCTACGAGCTGCTCTGCCTCCTGATGGATAAAGAGATCGAGATCATGCGCTTCAAGAAGGATCTGCAGCAGAAGGTCAAGACCCACGTGGACAAGAACCAGCGGGAATACCTGCTGCGGGAGGAGCTGAAGGTGATCCGGGAGGAGTTAGGAGAGGATAACACCCTGACTGACGCCGACCATTTCACAGAAGAAGTGAAGAAGCTGAAGGCTTCAAAAGAGGTAAAGGAAAAACTGAACAAGGAGATCTCCCGCTTCAAAAATATGGGCATGAATTCCTCCGAGAGCGCCGTACTCCGGGGCTATATCGAGACCATGCTGGAGCTCCCCTGGGATAAGGCGTCCCGGGACAGCAGCGACCTGAAGCGCGCGGAGGAGATCCTGAACGCCGACCATTACGGCATGGAGCAGGTCAAGGAACGGGTGCTGGAATATCTGGCTGTGCGGATCCTGACAAAGAAGGGCAGCAGCCCGATTCTCTGCCTGGTGGGCCCGCCCGGAACCGGTAAAACCTCCATCGCCCGTTCCATTGCAAGGGCTTTGAATAAGAAATATGTCCGCATTTCCCTGGGCGGCGTCCGGGACGAGGCAGAGATCCGCGGCCACCGGAGAACCTACGTGGGAGCCATGCCGGGCCGCATCGCCACAGGCATGAAGCAGGCGGGCGTGAAGAATCCGCTGATGCTGCTGGACGAGATTGACAAGGTCAGCAGTGATTACAAGGGCGACACCTCGTCGGCCCTTCTGGAAGTGCTGGATTCCGAGCAGAACAGCCGGTTCCAGGATCATTACGTGGAGCTCCCCATGGATCTCTCAGAGGTTCTGTTCATCGCCACGGCCAACGACGTGCAGACCATTCCGCGGCCCCTTCTGGACCGTATGGAGCTCATCGAGGTCAGCAGTTATACGGAAAATGAGAAGGTGCATATCGCAAGAGAACATCTGATCAGTAAGCAGATGGAGAAGAATGGTCTGAAGGACGATCAGCTCACCATCAGTCCAAAGGCCCTGGAGGCCCTGATTCACAGCTACACCCGGGAGGCCGGCGTGCGGCAGCTGGAGCGGAAAATCGGCGAGGTCTGCCGGAAAGCGGCCCGGGAGATTCTGGAGCAGAAGAAAAAGAGTGTCAAGCTCACCGAGAACAATCTAGAAAAATACCTGGGCAAGCCCCGCTATCATTATGATATGGCCAATGAGACCGACGAAATCGGCATTGTCCGGGGTCTGGCCTGGACCAGTGTAGGCGGAGACACCCTGCAGATTGAGGTCAACATCATGCCCGGAAAGGGCGACATCTCCCTGACCGGCCAGCTGGGCGACGTGATGAAAGAGTCCGCGCGGACAGGCTTAAGCTATATCCGTTCCGTCAGCGACCGTTACGGGATTGACAAAAAGTTCTTCCGGGAGCATGATATACATATCCATATTCCGGAGGGGGCAGTGCCCAAGGACGGACCCTCCGCCGGAATTACCATGGCGACGGCCATGCTGTCCGCCATCACATGCATTCCGGTCTACGCCCATGTGGCCATGACCGGTGAAATCACCCTGCGTGGCCGGGTGCTTCCCATCGGTGGCTTAAAGGAAAAGTTGCTGGCAGCAAAAAACGCCGGTATCAAGACGGTCATCGTGCCGGAGAAGAACCGTCGGGATGTGGAAGAAATTTCCAATGAGATTAAGAAAGGGTTGGAGATCGTCTACGCGGAGCAGATGGAGGATGTATTAAAGATTGCTTTTCAGGAAGCATCCCATGGAGATAAGAAATGATTATTAAAAATGTAAATCTGGAGACGGTCTGTGGTATCACCAGCCGTCTCCCGGAAAATGAACTGCCGGAGATTGCTTTCGCGGGCAAGTCCAACGTAGGGAAATCCTCTCTGATCAACGGACTCTTAAACCGCAAGGCCCTGGCCCGTACCTCGGCCCAGCCGGGGAAAACCCAGACCATTAATTTTTATAACGTAAATCAGGCCATGTACCTGGTGGATCTGCCCGGTTACGGCTATGCGAAGGTGACTCAGGAGATTCGCGAGAAATGGGGCAAGCTCATCGAGCGGTATCTTCATGGATCCAGGCAGCTGAAAGCAGTCTTTCTGCTGATTGATATCCGCCATGAGCCCTCGGAGAACGACAAGCGCATGTACGAGTGGATCGTCTGGAACGGCTACGACCCGATCATCATTGCCACCAAGCTGGATAAGATCAAGAGGAGCCAGATTCAGAAGCAGCTGAAGCTGATCCGTACGGGATTGAATGTGAAACCTGGAACCCAGATTCTTCCATTTTCCGCGGAAACCAAGCAGGGACGGGATGAGATCTGGGCGCTCATCGACAGGCTGATTGCGCCGGAGACAGAAGCGGAAACAGAGGCAGAAGCGCCGGAGCAGCCGGAAAATTAGCGCGGAATAAGCGGAGTGTCCGGCGTAAGCCGGATCCTATGAAAAGAGGTTAAATAGATGGACAGAAAGTACTTGAGAAATGTGGTAAACATCGTACTGTTTCTTGTGGGGGTGGTGCTGGTCTGTCTTTTCGTTCCCCGGTTTCTGGTCTTTTTCATGCCCTTCGTGGTGGGCTGGATCATTGCGATGATCGCAAACCCCTTGGTGAGGTTCATGGAAAAGCGTCTGAAAATCGTGCGGAAGCACAGTTCCATGGTGATTATCATCGGAACCATAGCACTGATTGTACTGGGCGGCTACGGAATTTTGTCCTGGCTGGCCCGGGAGATTTACGGGTTTATCGGAATCCTGCCGGATCTGTATGAAGCGCTGCTGGGCGATCTGGAGAACACCGGCGCGAATCTGGCCGGATTGTCTGAGAAGATCCCGCCGGAGCTGGTGGAAAAACTGGCGGCGACCATCAACAGCCTGACCGAGTCCCTGGGGAATCTCATCAGTACCATCGGCGGACCGACGGTAACCGCCGCAGGCAATATTGCGAAAAACATTCCCAACATTCTGGTCAATGTAATTTTCACGATCCTGTCCGCCTACTTTTTTATTGCGGAGCGTGATAAAATTATCCAGTGGGGCCGGGAGCATACGCCGGAGGAGCTGCGCTCCAAATGGCGCTTTATCACGGGCAAGTTCCGGGGCGCTGTGGGCGGCTACTTCAGGGCCCAGTTCAAAATCATGGGCGTGGTCGCTGTGATTCTGCTGGTGGGCTTCTTCGTTCTGCGGATCAAATACGCGCTTCTCTGGGCTATCCTGATTTCCATTCTGGATTTCCTCCCATTTTTTGGAACCGGAACGGCCCTGATCCCCTGGGCGGCTTTAAAGGTCTTAAGCGGCAATTATAAATTCGCGGTAGGGCTGATCATCATTTATCTGGTGAGCCAGCTGGTACGTCAGGTGATTCAGCCGAAGATTGTGGGCGACACCATCGGACTGAATCCGCTGTCCACCATGGTATTCATGTACATTGGCTATAAGATCGGCGGTATCATCGCTATGATCATCGCGGTTCCCATCGGCCTGATTGTGATCAATCTCTATGAGGCGGGAGCTTTTGAGGATATTATCAAAGATGTGAAAGAACTGGCCGAAGGGTTGAACCAATATAGAAAAGGAGAGTAGGGAATTCCCTGCTCTCCTTTTCTATGGTGCGACTGGCGGCGCAGTGGCAGACGGTTGCTCTATGCATACTACAGAAGATTCTGCATCAGATAAGCGTACAGCTGCTGGCTCCTGGTGCCCCAGTGGGCGCAGATGGATTCCGCCTGCTCTTTGGTGGGCACAGTGAGAGTCAGGTCGATGATGGCCGAGCCCTTTTCCAGCACCCGGCAGCGGGCGGCGTATTCGCCATTTCCGGTGGGATAATAATCAGCCGGAACCGAGATTTCATTGCGCAGCTCATACTTGTGTTCCTTCAGATATTCATCGATCTCTTCCCGGATCTGGGAGGAGATTTTTTTCCCGAAGAATTCCAGGGTCCGTTCCCCCTCGTCAGTGATGGAGTAGAGGGAGGTGTTGCGGACGGTCTTCAAATGGAGAAAACTGGCTTCCACCAGCTCGGACAGGGCCGTCTGCACCGTGAAATAATCCGTGTATTCCTTATCCAGCATGAACTCCGAGAGCTGCCCATTGCTCATGGGGAAGCTCACCTTATCCAGCATATAGAGAAGAATCAGTTTGTATAAAGTTAAAGTGTCTGACATGGCAGTCCGCCGTCCTTTCTTCTAAGATATCTGACCGGAAACGGGCGTATACAGCCGTCCCTGATAAGTATCCCGGATTTTCAGTTCCTTCTGAATCGTATTCAGTACCTGACGTTTGGCCTGGCTCCACAGGGGAGCGATGAGCAGATCCTTCGGTCCGTCGCCGGTGAGCCGGTGAATCACCAGATCCGGGCGGGCGATCTCCAGGCAGTGGATCACCAGATCCACATATTCCTCCAGGGTCAGCACATGGAAGCCGGTAGTTTCATAATAAGAAGCCAGATCCGTGCCTCTCAGGATGTGAAGAAGCTGCAGCTTGATCCCGTCCGCACCGGAGGCATTGATATACCGGACCGTATCCAGAATCATTTCCGGCGTCTCGCCGGGAAGCCCTAAAATAGCGTGTACCACGGTCTCCACGCCGATGGCCTGAAGATGCTCCATGGCCTCGTCGAAGACGGAGAGCGGATAGCCCCGCCGGATAAAACCGGCCGTCTCCTCGTGCATGGTCTGAAGCCCCAGCTCCACCCAGACGGGCTTTCTCTGATTCAGCTCGTAGAGTAGTTCCAGCACCTCCGGCCCCAGACAGTCCGGCCTGGTGGCGATGGAAAGTACGGCGACGTCCGGATGGGCCGCTGCTTCTGTAAAAATTTTTCGCAGATGCCCGATGGGCGCGTAGGTATTCGTATAGGCCTGAAAATAAGCGATATAACGCTCTACAGGCCGTTTCCCCGCAAGGCGTTTTTTTGCGTCCGCGATCTGCTCCGTCACGGAAAGCCGGGCGCTGGCTGCAAAATCGCCGGACCCACCGGCACTGCAGAAGATACAGCCTCTGGTTCCCAGAGTACCGTCCCGGTTCGGGCAGGTGCAGCCGCCGTTCAAAGATAATTTATAAAGTTTCTCACCGAAGCGCTCACGAAGCGCTCCGTTGAGAGAGCGATAACGTTCCTGAGACATGACATTTCTGCCACTCAAAATGTGTGTAAATATACTCACATCGAGATAATGTAAACTTTCACAAGTTTTACTTACTGTTTCATCGTGTATGCTTTGGATTGACCAAAATCATATCTACTCACAAGTTCTTGTACACTCCACAGTCGTTAATTCCCGCGTAAGCCCACGGTACATACCTACGTTTGCGTTTATTTATGCAACTTCGTAAGTCGTAGCATCTCTCAGATTAAGTGCAGCATTGAAATCTCTGTCTTCGATATAACCACAGTCACATCGGAAGATTCTGTCCGAAAGTTTTAAATCTTTCCTGACAGCTCCGCAACAGTGACAAGTTTTAGATGATGGATACCATCTGTCTACTACACGAAGTTCAATTCCGCTTTCCTTGCATTTAGCTTGAAGTTTCGTTCTAAATTCATAAAACTTCTGCGAAGCAACTGCCTTTGATAGATGTTTGTTCTTCATCATTCCTGATACGTTTAAATCTTCAATCGTTATATAAGATGGTTTGGTTTTCACTATCTCTGCGATTGTTTTATTGATATAGTCAGTACGGATACTGTCTATTTTATGATGAAGTTTCTGTACCTTGAGTTTTTGTTTCTGTATATTTGCTCTTTGAGTGGACTCTCCTTTCTTTAAATTTTCATACTTTCGAGAAAAACTTCTCTGTTCTCGGATAAGCTGTTTTTCAAGTTTCTTTAATTTTGCAGATTTGTTAATGTTCTTATAAGTTTTACCATTAGAAACAATGGCAAAATCCTTTAATCCAAGGTCAATGCCAATTCCTTCCTTTGAATGATTGGCTATTTTGTTATTTGGAATTTCTATAAGAACTGAAACATAGTATCTGTCAGCTTTTATTGAAACATGACCGCTTTTAATCACATACCCGTCTTTGGTAGTAGGAAAGTATCCTTTTTCTTTCATACGAACCCAACCAAGTGATGGAATATTAATTCTGTGTCTTTCGCATCGGCAATCCTTTGGATTATTCTTTACGAAATACATCTTCACATCAGATTTTCCTTTCTTTTTAAAATTAGGAAAACCACTTTGATGTTTAAAAAATCTGGTAAATGCGACACAACCATTTTCGATTGAACGCTTTACAGATTTTGAACTGACTTCCTTAATCCATAACTTATCTGGATTTTGGGGAAGATACTCATTGTTCAGCCAGACACTAAAACTTTTACCACTCATAAACTTTTCTCCATTGTCATGAAGTTCTTTGTTATGAGCGAGATAGAAATTGTAAATATATCTACAAGTTCCTATTGTTTTACGAATCTTAACTTTCTGTTCCTCTGTCGGATTTATTTCCGTCTTGAAGCTCTTTAGCAATGTCCTCATCCTTTTCTATTTGGTTTTTATACTTACGAAGCCC
>NZ_JAOQKC010000038.1:0-12083 GCF_025567165.1 Laedolimicola ammoniilytica | reverse complement strand
CTCTGAGGTATTTTCAATTTTCAACATCCACGTTTTTTATTATACAGGAAGCTTCATTATCATAGAAGAATCTAATTTACAGAGATTTTCTCATAGTCTCGATTTGTAAGCTTCTCACCCTTATTATCATAGAAGAATCTAATTTACAGAGATTTTCTCATAGTCTCAATAAGAGGGACTCAGCCCTAGAATATAATCTCCCCCCAAGAGCAGGCTCACACCTGCTCTTGATATATTTTTTCTTATAGTTGCAGTTCTTTCGCATATTTAAAATCAATCATATCTTTCAATTTTGTTTTCTTATAGGCTTCCTCCTGGTGCATAAAATTCACAATTTCTTCGGTTGTCATCCTCCCCACCCGTTTTATCACCTTATCTAAAATTTCTTTTTCTTCTTCTGTCAGCGCCGCAAACACACTTGGGGTCGAAAGCTTGAAACGATATGCTGTTCCATCTCCCATCTCTATTTCTTCACAGGGTACTTCTTTCAATTCAATAATCGAATCATGTCCTATCGGCACTGCTCCCATAGGCAATGCCTGATACGCCAGGCCCGTGATCGCATGATCGCGCTGTTTATATGCCAAATTATCCCCATACCATAGCATCTTCATTAATTTCACTTTATATAATCCCTTTACCGCTGTTGAGGATGCATAATAACGTATCACATCAATTGCTTTATCTAAATTCAGCTTTGCATCACCATTATATTCTCTTTGGTTTTGTATCCTGGCATATTTAGCCGCTATTGCCTTTCGCAAATAAGAATCTTGAGCTGCCTCATACGATGTTGTAGCTGCAGTAACATATTTTTCGAATGCTGTAGAACTTAGGTTCTCTTTTCGTTCCTTCAACAGCTGCAAAAACCATTCCGGATCCTGTGCCAGTTTTCTTAAAATAGTGTCATGTGCTTTATCTTGTACCTGATAGCTTTCATATCTCGCAATTGTCTTCCCACCCCATCCCAGAAGCGCGCATAAATCGCTCTGGCTAATTCCGTATTGTTTACGGACAGCAATTATTTCATTCGTTGTCAAAAGCCCCATTGCCTTTCTATAGGCATCTTTCATTGCAATGTCATTTTTCTTTAGCATTTCCTCATTTGAATAAATTTCTTCCGTATTATCGCAATAAAAATATTCCGCTTCGTATCTAATTGGAGTGCCTTTAAAAGTACTTTTTTCCTCGAGCGCAATATTTTTTACTTCGTGAATTTCCATACAGGATAAGCATAATTTCTTTTCTTTACGAATGATTTTCATCTCCATTATTTTTCCTCCTATTGGGGAATCGTAAATCCTTTGCTGTTTTAATATATTCTTCAACTGTCAGTTTTCTTAATTCTCTTTTTAATGCAACTACCGGATCCTCATCTGGAAATAATTCTGCAACTGTATATTTGTTTGTATAACGTTCTTCTCTATTTTCATCTACTAATCTTCGCTCCTGGGAAGTGAGTCTTGCTCCGTTATCCAAAGCATAATTTAATTTTTGTATATATAATTTTATCGCTGCTTCGCTCTCTATTCTTGATTCCTGCACTTCTTTTTTCACACTACTCCCTCATATTCATTCGGTATCATTTGATACCTATATTATATTGCATATAGACTATTCCGTCAATAAATTTTAACATGTCCGTATTAATAAACGAGGATGAAAAGCCCGATTTAAAAGCTTTTCACCCTCGCTATCATAGAAAGCGTTTAATACCCTTTCGCAATTTCCCCTGCATCCAGCTTCGTCCCGGCCGGTATCACAGCACCTGCCTTGCAAATGGCTCCTGCATTGATATGACAATATTTCCCGATGGTCACATTATGATCGACAATTGCTCCCGGTGAGATAATGCAACCCTCTTCTATCACAGAATTGGAATTAATAATCGCTCCCGGCTCCACAACCGTCCCTGCCTTCACGACCGCAGACGGACTGATATACGCAGTCGGATGAATCAGTACCGGCACTTTCATCTCCAGCCTCTCAGCCTTTTCCAGAAGTTCCTTCCGGAATTGATTATTCCCGATACAGCAAAATACTTCCTCATAATTCCGTCCGATTTGTTCCAGTTCTGCCAACTTCCCCACCGCCAACTCTGACGCATCATCCAGAAAATCAATTTTTCCATACAGGGCTTCACCAGTTATGTCCTGCAAGGTATGCAAAATATCTGTTATTACGAAGGCATGTCCGCCTGCGCCTAACAGAAGGATGGATTTTGACATAGTTTAAGTTTCCTTCCTATTCAACTTCACTATTTCAATTTTTCTTTCCACTCCGCTTCCTTAAAACCCGGGAGTACCGTATCCTTCGTTACAATCAGCGATCGTTTTACCAACATTCCATTGGTCGCAAGTAACCGTAACTGCTCCTCCTCACTCATCGTAGGAAGCTTATCCTTAAGCTGCATTTCTTTATAAAGCATACCGCTGGTATTAAAGAATCTTTTAAGCGGAAGGCCGCTCCGTCTGTACCATTCGCTTAATTCGTTATGAGAAGGATTATCCTCCACAATATGCCGCTCTGTGTATTTTATATCATGTTCGTCCAACCATTTTTTAGCCTTCTGGCAGGTTGAGCATTTCGGGTACCAGATAAATAACATCGCTTCATCTCCTATCTGTTCAGTTCATCTATCCTTATCTATCTATTAAAAAGCTTGAAATCACTTAATAGTTCAACTTTTAGCATTATTCAACTTAATACTTCAACTTTTTCTGTCCAATTTAGTTGAACTATTATTTTAAACAATCGTATATATATCGTCCTTATTTGTTATCATGATTGTGTTATCAATCAAAAACTCTCGTAATATCCTGATACCGGTTAATCACACGATAAATCCCTACATACTCGTTTCCTGCCTTGTAGATAATCACATAATCTTCCCATATCGCATATTTATAATCTGTCCGAAAACTAACTCGTTTTGAAAGATCTGATCCCATTCCTGGAAACATCTGAAGATTTTCAAATTTACCATAAATTTCCTTTATGGTCTTTGCTGCATATTCTTCGTTATCTTCAGCAATATAATCCCGAATATTCTTTCAGCTCCTGTCTTTGACTTCGTGTTGTTTCTACTACTTTTATTATACAGGATGCTCCTGTCCATAATATCCTTTTTCACTATACTCTGACCATTTCATATACATTTCTTTATAATTCTCTTTTATAAAAGCCTGTATCTTAGCAATTTCTCTATCGTTCAAAATTCCTCTGTTCTGAAGTTCCGTATCTCCGTTTTCCCTTACAAAAAATTTTGCTGACCCTGCTTCTGTCAGCTTTCTGTCACTGGCATGAACATGCATACACTCAATTACACAAAAAGATGTAAAATACAGATAATAACCAGCAATCTTAAATTCATAATATTTCGGCATTATCACTCCTCCATAAAGCGCTTATTTTTATCGTAATAATCCTTCACAATCCGAATTTCAATGTCATCCATTGTCGTTTCCAGCGTGTCCCCTTCCTTCGATATTACAAGCGCTTTATCCGGTCTGTTCAGGTTCAGAATCCGAAAACCTTCCGGACATTTCGTAAATGCATATCCATTGACAATCAATTCTGCCTCATCGGCAATTTTAATAACATCAGGCATTTTCTATTCTGACCTCCTTAATTGACTTCAAGAAATTTTCCGGCTGAATATACAGATTTTCCAATATTGGAACCAAATCAATATATTCTTCTTCACTTTCTTCTCTGTGACTGTATTTTGCCATGACCACAAGATACCCCGCATCCCATTCTTTGATATCTGTATACTTTTCCAACGAATAGGGTGCCCTAAATCTTATTGTATATTTACCGTAACGAAATACAGTAAATTTGTCTTTATTGCTCAAAAATGCACATCCTGCAGCCATTGTCCCACTTCCTTTCCTGTTTTTATCTTATCATAAAAGGTGCGTAAAAAGAAGTCGAAATATTTAAAGACTTTGCCCAAGGTATAAGACACTGCCAGAGTATATCAGAAAACCAGAAAAAAAAAAAATAGACCGGCCGCGAGAGCGGCCGGATGGTTAGCATGGTACTTGGGGTTCACCGGTTACCATATATCAGCTCTAAGCCTTCTCTCTTCATTCAAATTACCCGCCAGGTAATTTATATTATACTCTATTATAATATATGCGTCATCTTCTGCTTACATCTTCAGAAATTACAACTATCCTCTCTTCTAGTCTGTTCTTCCATCTATGTAGGCATTCATTCAAACGCTTATATATGTCCTCAACCCTGTCATCCTGTAAATTCGAGAAATAGATGAATACTTTTCTTTGTGCTTCACTCCGTATTTTCTCTTCAAGCGCTTCCAAAAGTTGATGGAGCGCACTATAAGAGGCACCAAGAAATCTCTTGTTCTTAACCGTTCGCCCTATGTCAATAAAATAATATTTAAATTCCCCGTCCGGATATAAATATTCAATATTAGTAACCAACATAAGATCTGGCACTCTTATTTCACTTAATTGATTAACATCAAACACCGCATCATCAAACTTAATCCTGAAAACATTCTCATTCTTCTCATATGATGCTTCCATTTCTATTTCTGGATAATCATAGCAGATTTTATGCATTGCAATACTTCCGCCGCCACTTATCTCTTTTGCTTTCAAATCCAACGGACTATATCTCACCCCGTTATCAATAATTGTAATCGCATTCTCATCTATTTTCAGGCGGCATTGATCTGCTTTTCCATGCTTCTGCGCATTATAAATAATCTCCCAGATTAGGACTTTTATATCATTCCACACCCTCTTCTCTAACGATGTGCATATATTCTCCAATGAAGGAATTGCTTTCTCAAATACTTTAAAATTAATCGTACAGCAATTGCCTTTCATATACTTTTTCATCCAGGAATTATCCGGCGTTTTCTCCGGTTTCATCTGCTGCTCTAACATCACTTTTCGATATATCAACTGATATTTATCTCTCGTACATACGTGTATAAAACATTTTTCCCATATAAAAAAGTCCTCATCATTCACTTCTATTCTCATTGTACTGCTAAGCAACTGCCGTGTTATTTCCCTCGTACTGACATTTTCAATGCTTCTTACCTGTTCCAAAAACGAACTCATAACAAGCTTTTCATCAAATGCATATTCTTTTTCCATATAAAATCTATTAAAAATATCCGCAAACAGTTGATATGTCAAATATTCATCTGATACATCTTCAGAGGCTTTTAACATCGTCTTTTTTATCATATCCCAGGTCGCACCTGCTTCGATACTGATTACAAAGCTGATGAAGTTTGGATTATTTAATAATGTCGATATTGCTTTCCATATGTTCATACTATTTTGACCTTTTAATTTTCTTGTTTCCTTGAGAAAGAATCTTGCCTCTATCATAACTTTGCACTATATACCAAAAAGCCACAGCAGAATTCGCTTCCGCTGTGGCCCGCTCCCATCAGATTCACCCTATTAACTACACGCTAAATATCCTTTTAACTCTTCGTCTGAATATCTTTTAAAACTTCCTCTGATTGAACCATTGATTTAACCCTGATGTTTTCTTTCTTATGTTCCAGATCATTGTTTTGAATAATTTCAACAATCCTTGTTATATATTCCTCTTCATTTTCCGGGAATACATACTTTGTTATGATTGTCATGATACCTACAATCAACGTCAAAAACGTCACACATACCGAGATAAGCTTGGCAACATTCCCTGCAGACATTTCATTTTTTGTAATACATATTCTAAACATCAGTATAACAAAAACGATGCAAAATGTAAGCAAAATCAATATACAGATTCCCAGTAAAATTCCTTTGTACCATTTATTACTTTTGATTTTGAACTGATATGCTTCCACATAATGTGTCAATAATTCTGTTATTTTTTCATCCCGTAATCTTTGCTGTTTCGTCGTATATTCATCTATATACTCACGACCCATTTCCTGATCATTATTAACTTCCTGAATAAAATTTACGGAATTTAATATTTGAGAAATATTTTTTCGATAACTTACTTTTCTGTTATGCAATATCAAGCTCCTCAAAACGCCGCTTTACCATAGGCTGCGTAACGATAAATTTATCTGCCAGGAGAACTATCAATTCCTCCTCAGACAATCCCTTCCCTTTCAATTCATCGTATTTTGTCTTGAACTTATCCCTCGGCATCAACAGATTGGCCGCAAAATAGTCCGCCTCATTTTCCGTTTCATCTTTTCCCTTTGCATGTTCTCTGTGTGCATACATTCCATGATCCTGTTCCCGGTTATAATGAAGCATATAGTGGCCGATTTCATGGGCAACTGTAAACCTCTTCCAGGTTAAATCATTCGCCGCATTTACACCAATCAGCTTATCTGTCTTTATCCCCAGGATCTCCTTTTGTCCCTCCTGGATAATAATAAATCCATCCATACCTTCATCCAAACCAGCGCTCCCTACTGCAAATCCAAGTTTTTTGGCAACCTCGACTACATCTACTGCCTCATTTGTATCATCATAGGAAATATTCGCAAGTGTGTCACTTGCCTTTTTCTCAATTTCAATCTTGTTCATACTTATCCCTCTTGTTTTACAATAAGCTATACTGTAAATATATTCATCTTATCTTTCAAATATACCTGCTTTTTAGTCTATCTTACCATTAAAAATATGTCAATAGAAGTAGAGTTGCATTCGGAAGTCTGAAAAATGAAATTGTGAATTCCACTCCCCAGTGGAATTCTCTCTCGCACAATTCACATTTACTCTTTCACACATTCATGCTACCTTTATCTTAACCCTGAATTCGGAGATCCAGATTCATTGGAAACAGGGATAACCGGATTCCAGCGCTCCAACATTTACTATTGTGATCCTATGCGTAGTGGGCAAAAAGGCGGTATTGAACAGGCTCATACCATGCTTCGTATGGTACTCCCCAAAAAGACAAGCTTTGAATTTCTGACTCAATGGGATGTAAATCTCATTGCCAGTCACATCAATTCCACTCCCAGAGAAAGCCTGAATGGACACCCCCGTATTCCGTTACAAAAGAAACATTCGATGAAGAGGTCTTAAAAGCATTTCAGCTTAGGGAGATTGACCCCGACGAGGTTCATCTGACACCTAAGCTGATCCGCTTCAACCGATAATCCATCAAAAAATCTGCTGTCAGGGTAGAACTAGATTTTTCACACATTTCCCATGCGTCCGGTGGAATTTAGTCACGCACACTGAACTCCAGCGGTCTCTTTTTCATGCCCTGAAACTGAGTATTTTTTGAAAAGACAGCTTCATTATAGCAGAAATCCTTTGTTTTATCACTATAAGTGGCTTTAAAAATCAGAATTTTAAATATGGGATGAAATTTACTGCTGCACTGGAATTTCGGATTTCAAGTCAGCCGCTGGCTTTTCCGTTTCCGATAACTCTTTTCTACATACGCCGTCTTTCTATCATATTTCTTGTTTTTATTCTATTATATCAAGTTTCAAACTCTTTTAACTCCTCGATTGGAGCTTTAGACGTATCAATTCTTAAATTATCCTTTAACCAATCTGCTTTTCTGTAACCAGTTCCAGTCAATTCAAATATTTCGCCTTTATATCCTACAGCTTTAACCCATCCCCATTCTATAAGTCTATCTAAAGCCTCTTCCCATCTCGCTGATTCTCTTTTTGAATTATCAGCCATAAACTGGTTACCTGATGTAAAAATCTGAGTTGGTGAACTAAGTGTCCGTATCTTTATAATTTGACCATTTCCATCGGCAGCATACACTAATAGAAAAGCTGAGTCTATAGGAACAATATCATCTTGAGCTATACTTAATTTATTTTCCTTTAGCTCGCCAACATTTAACGCATCCTCTTCAACTCGAAACAATTTGGGAATATCTTCACTCGTTGCTGTAGGCATTTCTTTCCAAGTCAACCGATTATTCTCTAAATCTGCAAGTCTACTGCAAAATTGAGAAAATATTGCTTTCATATCTTCTAACATTTTTTGCTGATGCTCTCCAAGTTCAACATTTGCCTTATTACGTCCTTCTGCCTCCTCGTTAATTATATCTACTATATCTCGATATCGAACCCACCCAACATTATCATCGACATAATTGGCGGCATTTCTAAACGTCGGCGACGCCACATACTTTAGACTATTTAAATCTGTGAAAAAGTCAACAGTATTCTTATCATTTTTGACTCTTTCTCTAAACTCATCCAGTCTTTTCATTTTTTCGTATTTATCATTTCCAGTATCCTTCTCATTTTCACTAATAGCTGAAGATTGCTTAATCAATACAAGCACTGGTAATCCCTTGTTTTTTGCGTAATTATATTCCTTTTCAGTATAACTTATACCAGTTTCTTCATCAATTGAACCATACCTAGCCCCAATAACAAGGAGATAAAAATCACACTCATCAATCATTTTTGTTATAACATTCCATTGACTTGTGGGGGCAGCGTGAAATTGCTCCATTCCTACTGGAATAAAATTATTCTCTAATGCTACACCTACCAATGCCTGTCTTTCTTCCTTAAGGTCTTCATAAGTAGAACTTATAAAAATAGAAAACTTTCGCCTGTTCTTCATATCTGTATTCTCCACTCCTCAATTGTCGAACATTCACTACTGTCTATCTCTCAATCATACTTCCTATTCTTCGGATTTATCTATGTATGTTTTTCGAAATTCCGAATAATTCCACATCAATAAATCTTTTTCTTTCTCAACCCACTTTTCAGTCAATTCTACATTTTCATCACGCACCCTATTTTGCATCTCGTTCAATTCTGCACACAAATTATCCGCTGTCGGTATATTTTTCAATAATGTCTGCATAATAAAATATTCTTCATTAGCTTTTACTCTAATGGCCATTTCTTTTATTCTTCTTTCTTCATGCAAAATATCAACATACGCTCTTTCTGTTCTATTTTTTTCAGGTATTACTCTATTCTTACTTGTCATAGGAACATAGCTTTGCAGTATTTCGAAATGAATATCAAACGTATGCTCCTCCTCTTCTTGTTCGCTCAATCGTTCTGCCACATGCTCTTTTCTTTCCTCTAGCTTTTCTAATTCAATATTTGCATAATAATATTTTGATATATCAGTAATATATACACCTAAATGATTTGCTATCTCATTTGCAAACTTTTCCCTAGACTCTTTATCCCTTCGTTGAATATCTGATTGCAATTGTATATTCATAGCATCATTGTTTTCCTTTTGGATATTCAAACTTGTTTTCACTGTATACCACATTGCAATCAATGTACCTAACCCACCTAAAATTCCGCCAGCATAACTGCCAAGAAATCCTGCCCATTCACTATTTGTCAAATTTGATAATTCTGGATTTTCAAATATACAATACTTAAATATAATAGGTATTATAATACTTAATATAATGTATATTCCAATAACAATTATCATTGTTCTCCATGAATTATTTTTTTTAATTTTTACCTCATTTTTCTTTTTGTACATTTCATTTTCATGACGCTGTTAGTTCAACAGCCTCATACTCCCTTATTATAAAAGAATCTAATTGACAGCTATTTTCTCATAGTCTTTCTTAGGTAAAATTTTAGTTGTCTATCTCTGTCCAAACCTCTGTGTTTTCCCTTGCCGTAATAATGTGCAAAGCTTCTGTAGATCTTCCAAAACAATCCTTTACTATTTTGGACGGATGTTTTCCTTTCCCATCTGCTCCTACCGAAACAATATAATGGCATCCTGTTTTAATAAACTTTGCATTGAAATTATTCTGAGATCCATGATGCGGTAGCTGAATGACTCCCGCTTCGTCCCAATAATTTTTATATGCGTTTTTCAACCTATCCCATTTTTCATTCCCGGATGCATCATAATCCCCAGTATACAAACAGCCACTATTTACGCTTGCATAATATGCATCCATTTCATCTTCTCCATATACCATCTGTACCAGTTTGCCTTCTCGCTTTTCACCTGAAAACAACGTCATTGAATTCGTGTTTACTTTCTCCGGCATTGATTTGTATACCAGTTTTATTTTTTCTCTAGTTATTTCATCCGCACTTTTCCAAATATACCCCAGTTCTTTTTCTAAATCATTTATGTCGCCTACATATCCAAGCACTACTTTCAATTTTTTCAACAGTTCTTGTATCTGTTCTTCCCTTTTAAAGTTAAACGGTATATAATTCCACGTTACCCTGTCTTTTCCTGAACTCCATTTGCTTCTTTCCTCTCCTAAAATCTCTTGTGCCAAATTATTTCCAGATTGTCTTTTATCCTTTTTATTTGTATTATCATCTAAACTATCGTTCTCGAGTATTTCTATAATTTGTGGCCTATGATCCTCTTTTAACTTTAGCCTCTCAATAGCCTTGTCTGGAGCACGCAACAAGCTTCTAGTAAAACCACCAACTCTTCTTACTGCAAACGCAATTTCTAAAATATTACGCTCCGACTCCGTAACCATTGGCAAATACAACTTTTTTACCTTGCAATATTGAAGTAAATATGGTAATCCTTTCACATGATCTCTATCAAAATGTGATATTACTACCGCTTCTATTTCTTCCTCCCGTTTAAATATCTTTTGTATCCATTCCTCTAAATAAGCAACACTTTTCATAGAACCGCAATCATATACCACATAAATCGTTTTTTGACCATCCCCCAAAAAACTTTCTACATAAAATGCCCCATGTCCTATCGGAATAAAACACCTTTTTATCATATGCATCTCCACTTTTCTTATTGTTATGCCTGCATTGATTCATAAAGATTTTCTGGAATTTATCTCATCCTTATAATAAGCTATAACCTCAGATATTGCCTGCATAAACACTATCCTTTGCTTTTCTGGATATTTTGCAACATCCAGTAACAATCTCTTAATCATTCTTTCCTTTTGCTATCCCCCCTAATAGCAAAAAGCCCAATAAAACACTCTCTGTTTTACTGGGCCAATTATCAAAGTACATTCTTAAATAATTTATACTTATTTTACCACTTTATGGTAAAAACAACAAGCTTCAATTACCTCTCTAGTTTTTCAGAAAAATGAAATTGTAAATCCCAGCCTCTTAATCCCCAGTGGAATTCTCTCTCGCACAATTCACATTTACTCTTTCATACATTCATGCTACCTTTATCTTAACCCTGACAGCAGTGGAAGGAGTTTTTATGAGTAAATATATTCCCGGAAATCAAAAACATCTCTCACTGCAGGATCGTATTTATATTCAAAATGAGTTGTCCAAAGGCTCCTCTTTTAAGGATATTGCCCGTTTCTTATACAAGGATACAACTACCATCTCCAAAGAGGTCAAATCCCGTCGGCTTTCTGATTGGTGGCATAAAGGTACCTTCTATAATGCCCATAACTTCTGCATTCATCGGTACCATTGCAAAAAGAAAAATGCCTGTGGAAAAATTGTTCTCTGTGGCGTGAAATATGCTTCCTGCCCCACCTGCAACCAAACATGCCCTGATTTTGAAAAAGAACGCTGTAACCGTCTGGACAGGCCCCTTATGTCTGCAATGGCTGCACAAGGCTTATAAACCATTGCACGATTGCCCAGGGACAGTCTCCTTATCAGATCATCACCAACCATCCGGAACTGGACATGTCGGTCAGAACAGTCTACACCTATCTCGATATGGGCCTTTTTACATCCAGAAACATTGATTTAAAACGCAAGGTAAAATTCAAACCAAGGAAGGTACACAAAACACAGATTTCTGACCGGAAAGTTTTTATTGGCAAAACTTACTCTGATTTTTCAGAACTACACCTGGATTCCTTTGTGGAAATGGATACCGTTCACTCCTTCAACGACTCCGCTAAAACATTGCTTACTTTTTTCTTCACCAGAGAAAAACTATTCCTGGCTTTTCTGATGAACCGCAACACGGAAGGCGCTGTAAGATATCCTAACCGATCGCGGTTCTGAATTCGGAGATCCAGATTCATTGGAAACAGGGATAACCGGATTCCAGCGCTCCAACATTTACTATTGTGATCCTATGCGCAGTGGGCAGAAAGGCGGTATTGAACAGGCTCATACCATGCTTCGTATGGTGCTCCCCAAAAAGACAAGC